>NZ_JBMQOB010000023.1:0-130497 GCF_053551015.1 Arcticibacter sp.
CACACCATACGACCAAACAATCACCCAACAATCGCTACAATGAATCAACAGCTCAAAAGGCCGCTTAATACAGGAACATTAACACCGAAATATTAACTTAACTTACCAGACTTTTGGTCTCGAAAATGGGGAGTGTTATACCGATACCGAAAACTCAGGAAGCATCAACGAGGCTATTATATTCCTATATATATATAGTACCACGTATAGCACTAATTAAGAGCCGGGATACTGAAGTCAGGAAGCCCAATGGGGCATTATATTCCTCACCTATATCGGTGTGCGATTTGATCTAACAGTTCTAGCAATCTTATATATGCCAACCAGTAGCAGATTCACGATACGACAATGGGATGCACTGTTGCACCCATCTATTCAGATTCATATAGTAGGAGATGATATTATATAATGCCAGCGTATTCGTAAACTAATCTCAAGCGCGCCTTCGATTCCAAGGAGAACATTCCACAGTCCGTACTCCCGCTACTGACACATACTATCGAGGTAACACCTTTTCTCTTATCCCCTACCGCCCCTTACTATATATATAAGTGTACAAGACCTTGAAGGGCAAAAACTAAAAGCCACATAAAAGATCCACTCATTAAACAAGTAGCAAATCATATTAGAACAAAGCGTAGGATGAAAATCATTTACACGGCGACCGTTTCCAGCTAAAGCATTAAAATTTCAGCGCCTTGTTTCTCACTCCAAACAGAGGGAATTGTATATATTTACGAACAGGAAATACAATAGACTATTCCAATCAGAAGATCGCATACACTATCCTATTTAAAGCAAGATCAACCCTTAAGATTAAAATCGCGCCAATTATCCCGGGATTCTATTAGAAATGCATTATACCATACTATAACCAGCGTTATACCGGCCGCGTGCAAACATCGAATCACCTACCCGACAAATCCGTACAAAGCTCGCATTCTTCCAAAGCTGGTCCGAGGGTGGTCCGAAGCTGATCCGAAGCTGATCCGACATTGCTGTATCGCTAGTATAAAGATGATGATACGGTAACCCTTACACATCCACTTGCAACAGCTCCCTAAAATAACGGTTATAGAAGAATTGACGGACTAATTGAACGTACTGCTTTCCCCGGGCGGCTAGGTGATCCACATTACACTATACCCGTTTAGCTGCTAACTACTTGCTCCACGTGGCACATTTCCTTAAAAACGTACCCGGGATGCGAAGTCTGATCACTACAAAGATCTAAGCGGGCAAGTAAAATACTCATTTTTCTATTCCCCTTTCTGATATGAGGACGCGCCATCCGAAAGGATGTGCGCAAATGCTTTCTACACCAATCACATCGTTTTACGAGGCTGATCATCGTAGCGTATTACTTCTTAAAGTTAAGAATTTCATTTTCTCGCACAAAAGGTGTTCCTCACTTTCCACAAAAATTTGGTAGAACGAAAGGATTCGTCTTCTTTCTTTGCTGATGATGATCTATGCTGCTGCTGATAATATATGCCGATATTGCTCTACTCTGCAGATAGAATACAGTTAACGAAGGTCTATTGCAACTTAGCTCTGCTTCTACGACTAACGATCATGCCGGCTCTTTGCAGGCTTGCCTTAGTAGGTTACTATTTTATGAGACCAATCCTGTCTATCCATTTAGCTCAACCTTGCTGACTATGATGCCTTATTACTCAATTACGGTCTTATTGTTAATGCTGTACCCCGCCCTCGCTGCCTGCGAAGAAGCAAGCCCCACTATGTGTGTTAAGTTTTGTTAAAATGATGTAGTCAGCCATAAAATAACCTAACTTCGGACCAATTAATTGAATTGACTATTATTTTGATTTAATGTATCTTTGCAGGATGTTTAAAAACAAGCGTTTATTAACGTGGTGCTTATTGTTACTTGTCGCTGTTGCAGCTGGCTGTAAAAGCAAATTCGAAAAGTTGGTTGCGAGCAACGACACGGGCAAGAAGTATCAGGAAGCCATTCGTTTATACAATAAAAAAGATTACAGTAAAGCCCTGCTCCTTTTTGACGGGCTTAACCAGAAATATAAAGGACGTGGTGAGGCTGAAGACCTGGCTTATTACTTTGCTTATACGAACTACAGACTGCGGGATTATACCACTGCACGCTACCAGTTCAAAGTATTTGCTGACACCTATCCGAACAGCGCAAGAGCGGAAGAGTGCCGGTTCATGTCGGCCTACTGCTTTTATCTGGATTCTCCGAACTTCACTCTGGACCAGGAGAACACATTTCGCGCTATTGAGTCCTTGCAGCTTTTCATCAACCTCTATCCAAAGAGCGACCGTGTTGTTGAGGCGAGTACTCTGATTGCCGACCTGAGAGATAAGCTCGAGAAGAAAGCGATGGCAAATGCGCGTTTGTATTTGGATATCGGTGATTACAAAGCAGCCGTATTCGCATTCGATAATGCGCTGAAAGATTTCCCGGATACGAAGTATGCAGAGGAAATGGAAGCACTGAGCGTTCAGGCACAATACTTATACGCTGAAAACAGTCTGGAGATCAGACAGGAAGAGCGTTTTGGACAAGTGATCGAGATGGCAAATACATTTGCTGAAAGCTTTCCGGAAAGCAAATTTCTGAAGAACATTCAGGATTATAAAAAACGTGCTGAGCAAGGCATCGTTCAGGTACAAAAATTGATAGCATTGTCTCAGCAAGGCGCTACAGACAAGGCTAAAGAAGAAGAAAAGAAAGAAGAAAAATCCGCTGAGGAAAATAAATAAGTTAAAGATGAGTAATACAAAAAGTACAGTTGCTTCAAGCACAATAACAAGGGATCTGCGTCAGTTGGACACAACTACAGATAATGTATATGAGTCTTTAGTTGTTATTGCAAAAAGAGCCAATCAGATTTCAAACAACATAAAAGAAGAGTTACAAGGAAAGCTTTCTGAGTTTGCTTCTTCAAATGACAATCTGGAAGAGGTTTTCGAGAACCGTGAGCAGATTGAAATTTCTAAGCACTATGAGCGTATGCCAAAACCTACGCTGATTGCGATTGATGAGTTTTTACACGATAAGGTTTATTATCGTAACCCTTCTAAAGAACAACAGGGTTAATTGTTCTAGGAAGTCTGGATAGCCATATTTGTCATCCAGGTTGTTTACTTGATGTGATATGCTTGAAGGAAAAAAGATATTACTAGGCGTTTGCGGCAGTATAGCCAGTTACAAATCTGCTATTTTAACCCGTTTACTGGTGAAAGCTGGTGCAGACGTCAAAGTAATCATGACACAAGATGCGACGCATTTTGTGACCCCTCTTACGTTCTCCACCCTCTCTAAGAACCCGGTCTTTAGCACCTATTATAAGCCTGAGTCGGGCGAATGGAATAACCATGTTGAGCTGGCACTCTGGGCCGATTTTATGCTGATCGCACCGATAACAGCCAACACACTTGCGAAGGTAGCCAACGGCATCTGTGATAATCTTTTAGCGGCAGTGTACCTTTCGGCCAAATGTCCGGTCTTCTTTGCTCCGGCAATGGATCTGGATATGTGGATTCATCCGGCTGTGCAACGTAACGTTTCCTTGCTTGAATCTTACGGGAACAAGCAGATCAAGCCTTCCTATGGAGAACTGGCGAGCGGTCTGGTCGGTGAAGGCAGAATGGCTGAACCGGAGGAGATAGTCGCTTTTCTACAAAATCAGTTCAGCTTAAAGCTTCCTCTCAAAGGAAAGAAGGTTTTGATTACAGCAGGTCCTACATACGAATCAATAGATCCGGTACGCTTTATTGGCAACCACTCTTCCGGAAAGATGGGCTTTGCTCTGGCAGAGGAACTGGCCCGGAATGGTGCATCGGTCACGCTGGTGAGCGGCCCCTCGGCACAGATCTTACACACCCCTTCTATCAGACGCATTGACGTCAGTTCGGCTGAAGAGATGTACCATGCGGTTCATCAGGAATTCGCGGATGCTGACATCATGATCATGAATGCAGCGGTAGCCGACTACAGGCCTAAACTGGTTGCTTCTGAAAAGATAAAAAAGAATCCTTCTGAGTTTGCTATCGAACTGGTGAAGA
The DNA here is from genome assembly GCF_053551015.1 of Arcticibacter sp. Lineage (NCBI taxonomy): Bacteria > Pseudomonadati > Bacteroidota > Sphingobacteriia > Sphingobacteriales > Sphingobacteriaceae > Arcticibacter > Arcticibacter sp. The sequence goes on from NZ_JBMQOB010000023.1 coordinate 4,051, forward strand.
CGCGGGATATTTTATCCTCGCTGGGCGAGATTAAGCGCGACGACCAGATTTTAGTTGGCTTTGCTCTGGAGACAAACAACGAAGAAGAGCATGCTCTGGCTAAGCTCAAAAAGAAGAACCTTGATTTCATTGTCCTGAATTCGTTGAAGGATGAAGGCGCGGGATTCCAGGGCGACACGAACAAGATTACCATCATTGATCGCTCTCTTCAAAAAGAAACCTTTCCTCTGAAGTCGAAAGAGGAAGTTGCTAAAGATATCGTCCGCAAACTTGCAGAACACCTTTCATGAAGTTCGCGGCATTGATTCTGTTCCTGCTTCTTGCCCCGGCTTTAAGAGCACAGGATCTGAATGCTCAGGTGCAGGTTATATCTCCTCAGGTACAGAACACCAACAAACGTGCGCTCATACAGCTTGAAGCGGCTATACGCGACTTTCTGAATGGTCGTAAATGGGCGGATCGCACTTCTGGCACCGAGGAGCGAATTGACTGTAACTTTCTGATCAACATCAGCGAATGGGATGGATCTTCGAGTTTTAAAGCAGAGGCACAGATCCAGTCGAGCAGACCGGTATTTGGCACCACCTACAACTCCCCCATACTTCAGATCAGTGATAAAAACTTCAACTTTACGTACATAGAGGGACAAGCGCTCGACTTTTCGGAACAGCAGTTTATCTCCAATATCAGCTCGCTCCTGGCCTATTACGCTTATATCATCATTGGTGTAGATGCCGACAGCTTCTCCAGACATTCGGGGGAAGCCTATTTCAGACGCGCTCAACAGATTGTTAACAATGCGCAGAACGTAGGTTTTATCGGTTGGAAAGCGATAGAAGGTCAGACAAACCGGTATTGGCTGGCAGAGAATCTGAACAGTCAGCAGTATGAAAGCCTCCGTACCTTCATCTATAACTATCACCGCAGTTGCCTGGATGTTCTGGCAGCCAGACCAGAACGTGGACGAAAGACATTGCTCTCTATCCTCCCTGACCTTCAGCGAACAGACAGGGCGCGCCAAGGCGATATCCTGACTCAGATCCTGTTTACGGTTAAAGCAAGTGAGATGGTAAACATCCTGAAGCCATTGACGGAACAGGATCGCCTGCGTGCACATTCTATTCTCAGCGCTGTAGATCCGGCGAACATCCGTAAGTATGATTTGTTAAAGAGTAATCAATAGTGCTGTTGTATATTTGATGTACCTTTAAAACAAAAGATCAGCTCACAGACCATATGCTAAGTCGCTTAATCATACGCAATTATGCACTTATTGAAAACCTCGATATTGCATTTTCAGGGAAACTAAACATTATCACGGGAGAGACCGGTGCTGGGAAATCAATCATTCTGGGTGCGTTGTCGCTTATCCTGGGCCAGCGTATAGAAGGAAAATACTTCTTTAATCAGCAAAAAAAATGTGTTATTGAAGGACATTTTGAGATAGGATCCTATCAGATCGGCTCGTTCTTCGAAGATAAGGATCTGGATTATGAATCGTCGACGGTTTTGCGCAGGGAGATATCAGCTGACGGAAAATCGAGGGCCTTCATTAACGATACGCCAGTTAACCTGACGGTGCTGCGTGAACTTGGAGAGCTGCTGATTGATATCCACTCGCAGCATGCGACGCTGGAGATTAATAATGAGAAGTTCCAGCTGCTGGTAGTTGACTCCATAGCGGCGAACGACCTTCTGCTGAAGAGCTATCAGGAGAATTACCGCCAGTATCGATCGGTGAATCAGAAGCTGAAGGCACTGGAGGACCAATCTCACCAGGCGAAGGCAGATGCCGACTATTATCAGTTCCAATATAATGAGCTCGATGAGGCTTCGCTGAATGACGAGCAGGAGCAGGATAACCTGGAGCAGGAGCTTAATGCTTTGACTCATGCAGAGGAAATTAAGAAAAGCTTGCTGATGGTGGGGGCAGCACTGACTGAAGACGAGCAATCGGCGGTTATACTGCTGAAAGAGGCACTGGCTCAGCTGCAGCATACGGAGAGATACCTCCCGGAGGTGCATGACCTGACAGAGCGGCTCAACAGCGCGCTCATAGAGGTCAGGGATATCGCGGCAGAAGTTGAGGTTCTTGAAAGCGGCACATCAGTCGATGAACTGCGCGCTGATGTGGTGAACGAACGCTTAAGTGTTCTCTATAACCTTCAAAAGAAGCATCGGGTAGCGTCTACCCTGGAGCTGATTCAGATTCGTGAAAGTCTGGCCGAGAAATTGGATTCGGTCTCTACATTGGACGAGGAGATTGAAAAATTAAAGAAAGAAAGTGCTGCATTGCGAGATGAGCTGATCATCCTGTCAGATACGCTTTCTGCCAGTCGTAATGAGATAATTCCTTCGATAGAGAAGCGCATCAGGGAAATGCTGACGGAGGTGGGTATGCCGAATGCGGTGCTGAAAATTGAAAATGAGTTGCTGGACGAGGCTTCTCTGGGAGCAACGGGCAGGAACAGGATCCAGTTCTTGTTCTCAGCTAACAAGGGACAGGAGCCGGCTCCGATGAACAAGGTTGCTTCGGGAGGCGAGCTGTCGAGGCTTATGCTCAGCATTAAATCGCTTATGTCGCATCATATCGCCCTTCCTACTATCATCTTTGATGAGATAGACACTGGAATTTCGGGGGAAGTAGCGTTAAAGGTCGGTTCGATAATGGAGCGTCTGGCTGAAGGCATGCAGGTCATTGCGATTACGCACCTGCCGCAGATTGCCAGCAAAGGAGACGCACACTACTTCGTGTTTAAAGACGAAAAAGAGGACATCACCCACACGGATATTACTTTGCTGAGCCGGGATGAACGCATCACGGAGATCGCGAAGATGCTGAGCGGCGAGAATCCGGGCGAGTTTGCACTGCAGCACGCCAGAGAATTACTGGAGTCGGCTAAATCGTAAAAAACTGATTTATAAATTCATAGCAATTCATTTCTTTTTAACTGATTAGAATCCTTATTTTAGTCGCCAAATTGGTTAATAATGGCTTATAATTTACTAAAAGGCAAAAAGGGTATAATTTTCGGAGCTCTTGATGAAAAATCTATAGCTTGGAAAACAGCCCTACGCTGCGTTGAAGAAGGCGCCGAAATTGTGCTTACAAACGCTCCTATCGCGATGCGTATGGGAGAGATCAATAAACTGGCCGAACTGTGTAATGCTCCTGTGATTCCTGCTGATGTAACCAGCCAGGAAGACATCGAGAACCTGTTCACCAAGTCTATGGAACATTTTGGTGGGGGTGTTGACTTCGTTCTGCATTCGGTAGGTATGAGTATGAACCTGCGTAAGGGGAATCACTATACAGACACGAACTATGATTTCATGCACAAGAGCATGGACATTTCAGCAATCAGCTTCCATCGTGTACTTCAAACTGCTATGAAGCTTGACGCGATCAACGAGTGGGGATCTGTAGTAGCCCTGTCATACATTGCTGCTCAGCGTGTATTCCCTGACTACAATGATATGGCTGATGCAAAGGCTATGCTGGAGAGTATTGCGCGTAACTTCGGTTACCAGTATGCTGTTAAGAAGCATGTGAGAGTAAACACGATATCTCAGTCGCCTACCCGCACAACTGCTGGTTCAGGAGTGAAGGGATTTGAAGGGTTTATTCTGTTTGCTGAAAAGCAGTCGCCTCTTGGAAATGCATCTGCAGACCAGTGTGCTGATTACACGGTGACATTATTCTCTGACCTGACGAAAATGGTAACGATGCAGAACCTGTTCCATGATGGAGGTTTCTCCAACACAGGTATCAGCCATGCGGTTATTGATCAGATGGAGAAATAATCATCTTTCAAAAAATACTAAAAAGGGGCTACCGATTAAACGGTAGCCCCTTTTTGGTTCATAGGACATTCTATTTTAGTAAACTGCTGAATCGATCATCACGATCTTTAATCGCATATTCGCGGGTGGCGTAACTGCTTTCAGTCCGTCGGCACTTTGAATCTGCACCAGGATGCTTCCTGCATTGGCGACATAGCTGTAGGATACTCCCTGGTATACCTGTGGAACCTGCTCGTAGTTGCGGCCTTCGAAGGCGGCGTAGACCAGGATAGCACCCTGATCATTGAGATAGCTGTCGTACTCAGGCAAGTCGATCAGAGTCTCATAGGTTCTTCCATTTTCCCGCGGATCCCAGTCACGTGCGCGTACGTCTACTATCACTGTCCGGTTTGGGACTACATATTCGGTTTGCTCGCATGCTGTTACCAACAGCATCAGTGGCATGATAAAAGTAAGTAGATATTTCATATCGGTGTGTTTCCTATATAGACGAAAGTTATTTCCGATGGTTTCATCAGAAAAGCAATTTCACGGCATGGACCGATATTATTAGTTAAAGTCTTTGAATGTCGTCCTTGTAAAGGTGCCCGGCATGGCGTGGTCTCCCTCTTCAAATTCTATCTTGACCGCTTTAATCGTGGGGATCTCGGTAAGTGAAAAGGTTGCTTCTGCCAGGTAGGATTCTGCACCGGAGGTTCCGATGTTTTGAGTGAGCTGTGTAGCGTCCTGAATACGGGTAATGATGGTGTCGCCCTGCATTCCCCGGTATTCCATTTGGATGCCGGGATATTTCTTGTTGAGCATCCGGATGATCTCTTCGTATCCCACCCCTTTCATGCTTTCACCGCTATGATCCAGCTGAAGTTTTTGAGTAGTTTCGTTATACGTGGTGTTCCAGGGAAGTGAATCGAGCTGCTTATTCGCTGATGCTGAATCGGTCCTGGTGGAATCCTGGCCTTCAGCATAAAGCTGTTTCTGATCGCTTGTACAGCCACCCAGGAAGATGATACACAACAAAAAGAAACAGCCGTATTTCATAACGAGCAATTAGTATGTTAAGGGGTTGTTACAGCAACGGGAATCACTTTTCCGTTGAAAAATTTGTGAGCAGTCAGCGCAAAATCAGCAATGTATTTACCCATCTCAAAAGCCATTACGGGCGACTGATATCCGGGGAACGCCTCTTCTAGCATCTCCGTTTGTGCTGATCCAAGTGCCAGACAATTGAAGTGAATATTGCGCTCTGTATATTCTACAGCCAGGCATTCGGTGAGGGCGTGCAATGCTGCTTTGCTGGCTGTATAGGCCGACATACCGGGAAACTTTACACTGCCGGTAAAACCAGCCATGCTGCCTATGTTAACCACATGCGCACTGTCATTCAACAAAGGGAGCATATTCTGGATCATCTTGATGTGGCCCATCAGGTTGCTCTGCAACATGGCGGCAAAGTCAATCTGGGTGATTTCTGCAAAAGGCTTTTGAATAAGCTGTCCTGCATTATTGATCAGGACGTCTATTGTCCCTACCTTTTGCTTAACGAAATTCACGAGTGATGTGTAGTCGTCATGCACGATATCAAATTTGGCCGGATAGAGCTTGCAGTTCGGATTCAGGCCCAGTGCTATTTCATACAAGCGTTTAAGCTTGTCTTCTGAGCGTGCTAGTGCAATGATCTCATGGTCGCCGTTTTGTATCATGTCAAGAACGGCTTCAAAACCTACACCACTACTTACACCTGTTATTAAAATCTTCATTATTAATAATATTCTTTAACGATACGAAATTAGGTAAAAAGATCCGCTATATTTAAAACGCCTGGACACGGATTATAGTTTACATTAGTTCGGGACGTCTAAAAAACGTAGCTTTGCTTTATAATTAATATGAGACATATTCTGGTAACCGGCGGTGCTGGTTTTATTGGTAGCAACCTGATTAACACATTATTATTAACTGGCAAGTACAAGATCACCTGTATCGATAACTTCGACGATTTCTACCCGGTTGCACAGAAAGAATGGAACATCAAAGACTTTCTTCAGCACCCAAATTTTACCTTAATTCGTGGCGACATCCGCAATCTGGATGATCTGAATAAAGCGGCAGACGTAGACACCATTGTGCATTTGGCAGCAAAGGCAGGCGTCAGACCCAGCATTCAGAATCCAAAGCTGTATCTGGACGTAAATATTAATGGCACTCAGGTGCTACTTGACTACGCCCGTGAGAATGAAATCAAGCAGTTCCTCTTCGCATCGAGCAGTAGTGTCTATGGAGTTAACGAGAACGTGCCATGGATAGAGGAAGATCCCTTACTACCTATCAGTCCCTATGCCTCCTCCAAGGTAGCCGGCGAAATGCTGGGGCATGTTTACAGTCATTTGTATGGCATCCGCTTCGTCGCGCTGCGTTTCTTCACGGTATATGGTCCGGGACAGCGTCCTGACCTGGCCATTCATAAGTTTTTCAAGGCGATAAGCAATGGAGATCCTATTCCTGTTTTTGGAGATGGTACTACCAGCCGGGATTATACGTTCGTGGAAGATACCGTACGGGGTATTGTAGCGGCACTGGACTATACGAGATCCAGTTACGAGGTTATCAATCTGGGAAATCATCGTACTGTTTCGCTAGCCAGTCTGATTGAAGCAATAGAGGATGTCTGCGGGAAGAAAGCCATCATAGAACGCTACGGAGAACAGCCCGGAGACGTGTCTCAGACATTTGCAGAGATCTCCAAAGCTCAGGAATATTTAAGCTACGACCCTTCAACTTCTTTGGAACAAGGCCTGTCGGCATTCCATGAGTGGTTCCGGGAGTTTTACGCGGAAAAAGTCTAGAGGTTCTTTTCAGACTCCTCTTCTTTTAGATGCGCCATCTCCTCTTCTGAAGGAAGCGGCTCAAACTCGCTGGACCGGTATACGAACCAAAGGCCCGGCAGGGATGCCAATACATTGATCATCCAGAAGGTAAAGGTGATGAACACAGCTAAACTCTGGTCTATGTCGAATACATCTGAGGCATGGGCCATGAATACGTCGCGGACTCCCAGTCCGCCTACTCCAATATTGATCAGGGCAACGATGGACGACATCAGGAAGCTAAACAGGTAGGGTGCGAATTTCCCATCGAAATTCTGTGAGAGCAGTATGCAAATGACGCTCAGGACCTGCAGCGACTGAACCATACCTGCCTTGATATGGTTCCTAACGAAGTGCTTCGAAAAGTTGTTGAAGAAGCGGCGCAATACCAGAAAATAGATGAGCGTACCAGCCAGCAAAGCTGTAATTGGCCAGGTTGCCGGTATTTCGATCTTCGGTATGAAGATAAAGAGTGTCACCGAGATAAACCCTACAGCCCAAAGGCCGCTCAGGCGATCAAAGAAGAAAGCAAGCAGCAGACGCTTCGTTGGGAGCTTATACTTCTTGCGCAAGAGATAAACCTTATAGCCGTCGCCCCCTATTCCACCGGGGAGAAATACGTTGTAAAACATCCCGAGCAGGTACAGACGGAAGTTGTACCAGAAGCTAAACTCGAGACCGATGGCCTTCAAGAAACTGAGCAGACGCCAGGAGGATACCACCTGGGAAAGAAAATAGGAGCATAACGCCAACAGGATAAACCACATGTTGCTCGTTAGAAACAGCTGCTTAACCTGATTGAAATCTATCTTCTGAAAGACGTAGTAGATCAGTAACGCCGTCACAGCTACTTTTAAAGGAATTTTAACTTTATTCCAGAGTTTCTTCTTGTCCATTAAATATTCTTCTTACCTGATAGGTTTTCCTGTTCGTTCCTTCAAAATAGTTTCTGATACTGATTTCGGCGATAATACCGATCGTGATCAGCTGAATTCCTCCGAGAAGGAGAATCAAGCCGAGGATCAGCAGAGGCTTCCCTCCTATATCATTCCCGAGAAGTTTCAGAATGAGCAGATAAAAGTTGATCAGCGCACCGAGACCAAAAGACACGAAGCCGATAGTTCCAAAAAGGTGCATAGGCTTCTGAATGTACTTGCGGAAGAAAACCATGGTGATCAGATCTGCCATGACTTTAAACGTGCGATTAAGTCCGTATTTGGACTGCCCGTGGATACGTGCATGATGTTTTACATCGACTTGCGTGATGTTGGCTCCCTGAAGTTTGGCTAACACCGGAATGAAACGATGAAGCTCTCCATAGATACCCAGGTCTTCTGCGATCTCGCGTTTAAATACCTTTAGCGTACATCCGTAATCTTTAATGTAGACGCCGGTCATCCGTCTGATGATGGTGTTGGCAATCTTGGACGGCACTTTCCTTAAGAACATACCATCCTGTCTCTTCTTCCGGTTACCTGCAACTACGTCCCAGTCTTCATCGATGAGCTTTTCGAGCATCATGGGGATGTCGCTTGGATCGTTCTGCAGATCTCCGTCGAGTAGTGCGATGTACCGGCCTGTTGAGTGTTCAATACCGGCGGTCATGGCGGTACTCTGACCGTAATTTCTTCTTAGTTCGACAAGCGTAATGCGCTCATCGGCATATTTGCGGATCTCCTTCTGTGTTCCGTCAGATGATCCGTCATCTACCAATACCACTTCGTAATTAAGGGTCCCTAATGCTTTGCGTATCGCCTCCAGCAGAGGCTGTATATTTTCTCTCTCGTTGAGGACTGTAATGACTACGGAAAGGTCTTTCATTTCACTTTAAATAGTTTGAGATTGTTGTTGTAGGATTTCACCAATACCCCATTGGGATTGCTCAAATCGCGGTCAAAGGTAAGATAATAGCCCGGCTTCGTGTCATCCTTTGTGGTATGCATAATCTCTCCCCGCTCTCTTTCGATGTAGAAGATGATGCGGTGATAGAAAGGAAGATGCTCCACAGGCGGGTTAAAGTGGTAGAAGTAAATATCTTCACCCTTGCTTATTCCGGCCATTTCGATCGATACCGCTCTGAAATAGGCGTTCTCATTATTCGCATACCGATGAGGTAATACAAAGAAGCTAAAGGCCATTCTCACAACGATGAGAAGACCCAGGAACGCTACGAGTTTATGTCTCTGAAATTTGTAGATCAGCCAGGTAAAGAATACTGCGCCTGAAAAAACAAGCAGCACCTTCGGCACGAGGTAGTCGACGAACGGTTCAAGACCCACAAACAAGGGAGCTAACATGGCCAGCGATACCAATATGCCCAAAACCAGCAGGATGATGTTTAATATCCTGTTCAGTTTGGGAAAATATTCCCTGTAGGTGTAATAGGCATGGCTCCAGATGATAAACAACAAGGGATAGAGCATCAATAAGTAACGCGGTCTTGTTTCGGGAGAAAGCCAGTACACCCAGATGTTGGCAAGGAAAGTGACTGCGCAGAAGAACAGAAATTGATTTGCTTTAAGCTCCTTTAGGAACTTTTTGTGAAAACAGAAGATGATCAGCAGACTTGTTGGCAACATGTGCATAACATGTTCGAAAGGAAACGTCACCAAATGCCTGATACTGCTCCAGAATCCGGTCCTTACAGCGGTACGCTGACTGCTTTGGTCCCAGATGGTCGCAAAGTAGCCTTCCAAATCCGGATTGTACAAGGAATAGTTATAAAAATACAGGCCGATAATGGCCAGACATATCAGTCCTGAGAGGATATGCTGCCAGCTGAAAAGCTTTTTGAAGTTCCGGGTAACGAGCAGGAATGCAATGAGCGTAAAACCCTGAAATACGACGGAGGGCAGCCCTTTGCTTAAGAATGTCAGCGAAGTAATCACATAGGAAACAAAGAAGAGCAGGAACCATTGTTTACGCTGATAGAAGTAGAAAATGCTCATGAATGATATGAACGTGAGCCATGAGTAGAATATATCGATATGCCCCAGCATGGAATCGTACAACAACATACGTCCGTTGACCAGGAAGAAGAATGCGCTCATCAGTGCTACCCGTTTATCAGCGATAAAATACCTCACCGAAATATAGATGGTTCCTGCAAAGAGCAACATCGGCACAACGGCAGGCAGGCGGGTTATAAACTCAGAATAACTGCCGGTGAACAAGTATAATACTACCAGGATCCAGTTGTACAACGGGGGTTTGTTGTAGTAGTATTCGCCTGCAATCGTAGGGACCGAGTAGTTCTTGCTGAGTATCATCTCCAACGCGACGCTCGACCGGGTTGGTTCATCAGCAAAGAGAGGAAGCAGCCCCAGGTTGAATACAAAAGCCGGTATCGACAGGATGATTAGAAAAAGGAATGTTTTGCCCGGATACCGATCTATATAGTCTTCTATCTGCTTCATCTTATTTTCCGCAAAGATAGAAGGATAGAACTATAAATCTACGCTCAATCCTGCAAAGAAGTTCCTTTTGGCAGCTGGGTTGAAGTATCGCCCTCCAAAAGCGTTCAGGTCGTTACCCAGACTATAGTCCTCATTAAGGAGATTATCTGCCCCTGCATAAAGAGAAATGCTCGTACCATTAGCCATCCTGATCCGGCAACTTGCCTTTGCCTGTAAAAGGTGATACTTGGATGCATATACGCTGCCTGCATCATTTAGCGGGATATCTGAGGTATAATTATGCTGGATAAATAAACTATAGTTCTTTGCAAAGCCGAGGTTGACGGAGCTTACCAGCATGTGTTTAGGAACGCCCGTCAGCCTGTTACCAGAAAAGTCCTCTGAACCACTTTGATAGCTATCAAACGAGAAATCGCTGTAGGTATAACTGTTCTTCAATTGTACGCTGCGCAGGATGCCCTGCTTTCTGGTGGGGATTAACCAGTAGATGAGTTGCGACTCCAGACCTGACTGGTCCGTTCCTCCTGCATTAACGAAGAACTCTGCATCAGCATCATTCACCCGGCGAACAATCGCGTCTTGCAGATCATAGCGGAAAACCACGGCGTCCCAATAAAGCCGGTTGTTGACAAGGGACATCCTAAGTCCTCCTTCGTAGTTCCATCCTGACTCTGACTGAAGACTGGTGTTGATCACCTGATCAGAAGCGCGTACCTCTGCAATTGTGGGTGCAGAGTACCCTCTGCTGGTTGACGCTCTTAAAGCTACTTCTTCTGATAACATATAAGAAGCAGCGAACCGCGGCATGATCTCCACATCGAAGTTCTTGCGCGCAAGGGCGGATGCAGCTGCATCCAAGCTGCCATACTTGTAACCATTGAAGTTTACGCTGGCAGCCGCTTCAAGCAATAGCTTGTCGCTTGCCTGGAAGGTAAGATGCGAAAAGAGGAATTGCTGCCTGGCGTTTAGCTGATCTGCCGACTGCGGGTTTCCTCTAACGCCCCTGTTATTGTCGTAATTGCTGATATCTGAATGCGTCTGCTGCCCTTCGTAGCCGAGCTGCAGCGTCAGGGGTATTGCATCCCCTATATATTGAAAATAGGTTCTTAGCCCGACAGTTTTCTCTTTTCTGACTTCATAATTGGTTATAAACGGATTTTTGAAGTCGGTTATCGAGCCTGTGAAAGCGATGACATGCTTAAAGTACCTGTTAAATGTTGTCTCGTGCATCAACCCACCTAAGAATGTTTTGTTATAAATCCCGGCTTGTTGTTCAGCAGCACCTGGATTAGGGCCTCCCGCAGGTCTTGCGCTCCTCGGATTAGCCGCTAATTGCGCTAAGGTTAATCCTCCTGGGGTTTCATAATGCATGTCTGAGTATAAGAGCAGGGCTCCTAACGAAGCACGATCAGAATAGTTCCATTGAGGCCTGGCTTGAACGTACTTTCGGTTCATGGCACTGTTCTCCCGATAGCCATCGGATCGTTGATAGGCCTGATGGATATTCAGGCTAAAATCCTTCCACTTCTGCTGAATTGACGCGTTCTGGTAAAGCAACCCGTAAGAGCCGCCGCTTATATTTGCTTTTAGCAAAGCTGAGTCGGCCTTTTCTGTCCTGATCATCACAACGCCTCCGGTGTTCGCACCAAAAACACTAGCCTCAGGACCTTTAAGCACCGTAATTTCTGAAGGGCTGCTGGCATCAATCGCATTGAGATACGTGTTCCCGCCTGCATCCGTCAGAATGAAATCATCCATGTACATCTTCACGTTTCTTATACCGAATGGAGAGCGCAATAGACTGCCACGTATAGAAAGCCTGTAACTACCAGGCGAGCGTTCTTCCATTCTGATGCCTGGAAGAGAGTTAACTGCCGGTACCAGGGAGAAAGGCTGCTGCTCTGCGAGCATTCCTGTACTTAAGACGCTAACAGAGGCTGGCAAACTGAGCACGGGCTGCTTGATAAAATAAGCATTTATCTCTACCGTGTGTAGTCGCCCCACGCTATCTGTTGATTGCGCAATAGAGTAAAAACCAGAAAAGAGAAGGGAAGCTAGTAGTGTTATTCGTTTCATTTTTTATCGGACGATACGCGCCATAGGGTGTTACCCGCATCATCGGCTACCAGTAGAGATCCGTCGTTGAGCACTGCGACTCCAACCGGACGACCATAAACTTCGCTCTTTCCTCCTTCTACAATAAATCCAGTGAGAAAATCTTCCAGTTTCCCGAATGGTTTACCTCCCTGGAAAGGAACGAAAGCGACCTTGTAGCCGGAAAGTTCAGAACGATTCCAAGACCCATGTTGGCCAATAAAGGCGCCATTCTTGTACTTGGCAGGGAAGGCTGCAGCTTTATAGAAAGCAAGACCGAGCGATGCGGTGTGAGCACCGACAGCTAAGTCAGGGGCAATAGTCTTCTTAACAAGTTCAGGCTTCTGACCCTTCATCCGCGGATCTTCATTCGGCCCGAAGTAAGCATATGGCCAGCCGTAGAAAGCACCATCCTTTACGCTGGTGATATAGTCAGGAACAAGATCGTCCCCAAGTTCGTCCCGCTCGTTCACTGCAGTCCACAATTGCTTAGTTTCCGGATTCCAATCCATCCCCACGGGATTGCGAAGCCCCGCAGCAAAGATACGTTCAGCACTGCCGTCAGGGTTGATCTCGAGAATATTCGCTCTGCGAACCTCATGCTCCATACCGTTTTCCCCAACGTTACTTCCTGAGCCTACTGAAACATAGATTTTTGATTTATCTGCATTCGCGATGATATTGCGAGTCCAGTGATTATTATATCCTCCGGCAGGAAGTTCCAGAATCTTCTTACCTTTTGCAGTAATCTTCTTTTGTCCCTCTTTGTAGGGGTACTGCCATAAGCCGTCGGTGTTGGCAACATAGAAAGAATCTCCTATGACGAGCATTCCAAACGGCTGATGGAGACCAGACAGAAACACCTCCGCAACTTCCGGCTTCCCGTCTTGATTACCGTCCCGGAAGATCAGAATAGAATTAGGGCTTTCACCGAGGTTCTGAGAACCGGCTCTTCCTGATACGATATCCGAGGCTTTTTTACCTTCTGTGGTCGCCTGAGCCACAAAAATGTCGCCATTCGGCGCAACATATATCCAACGGGGATTAGTTAAGCCTCCCACAAACTTGCTGACTGTGAATCCTGCCGGGGCGACAGGGGTCTTCCCCTCAGGCCAACCAATGACTTTACTGAACTTCGTCTTCGACTCACCCGGCTGAGGAAGCTGGCTGGTGTCAGCTGAATGTGAACCAGTATCACTGCCCTTCGATGCAGGGTTATTTTCTGCACTGCAGGCGCCAAATATAAGAGAGCCACCTATTCCTAAAAGAAGTATCTTTCGTAAAGTCATATTGCAAAGTTGTACCGTTTCAACCGCGAAACTGCTTCTTTTGTTTGAACAGCTTTAAGAACAACTTACGATGTCAACCTGGCGATTAATTTAGAACTTTGCTGTGCACCCTCCTGTAACCTGTCGGAAAAGAATTCCTTTACTTGTTCGAAGTGCGACAAGTACCCGCTCATATCACCATACTCGATAATAGAGGCCCATTCTCGCACAGCGGAGTGAAACTCCAGATCATCCGCGCGGATGCTCTTGTCATACAAAGCCGTCTGGATGGTTTCCTCGAGCAGGTCAGCATTCTTATATAGATACTCCGCAATGCCTAGCCTCAGGCGAAACGGGGGTGTCTGACAGATCAGGTTTTCGTAAGGATTTACCCCCAACTGATACCAGGCATCTACCATAGCTAACAGGCTCAAATGCGAATTCGGCATATAGTCATCAGCCTTTTCAGCCATCTTGAAATCCTTCATAACATCCGGATCAAGTGTAATAAAGTCGCGTTCCCCATGAAACACGAATTTACTTGCAGCATGAATACGCTCCCGGAACTTGTCTTCCTGCTCACAAATCATCATCTTAAAAAGCTCTGACTCTGACTTCGCGTATTGTCTCACCTGCTTACGCGCAAAAGGATTCAGAATGGCCAGACCAGCGTAAACATGCGCCTTGTAGCTAAAGATACGAAGCGTAGTTAGTATCTTGACATTATCAATTCCGTTTGAATAAGCCCCATGATCCCAAGGGTAAAAACCAGCATTCTTCCATGCTGTGCCCATACTTTCAAAGCCCATATGCGTTACCGCCTGGGTATCGGCCATGATCTGATCATGCTGCTGATAAGTGGGCACCTCGATAATTTCAGACTCGAGAGCCTCAAATACGTCGAGCGCAGCACGGTATGCATCTGTTGTGGAGCGATGATTCACAACGATCAGCTTCTGACCTGTTGTCGAGAAAGCCGGACCGTGCAAGGAATGGCAGGTAATAATATGAACGTCATCCGGAAGATATTTCTCGAAAGCAGCAATCTCAGGGGTCTTCACAGATGTCTGACCTGAAATGATCGAACCAAACTTAACAGAACTGGCTGTCTGAGACACCACGCTCCCAATATTAGATGCTTCCACGGAATATAGCAGGAAATCTGCCACTCGCGCCACGTCATTGCCGGTTTTAAGAATGATCACAGACGTGTCGCGAAATTCTTCAATAAGTTGCTCATATCGCTCAGGAAGGTCACAGCCATACACAGTAAATCCCTTGGAAGCCCATTTCCTGGCACATACTGAGCCCATATCTCCTAAGCCGATGATCCCGATATTCATACCGTAAATATATACATTGATTTTAGATCTTATTTTTACAAGTAAGAACTTTAACCTATTATTGCCGAGATAGCGTGGGGCTTTGGTACCCATAGATACATTTACTTAATTTACAGACACCATGAAAAAATCCTTTTTTTTTAGTTTATCATTAGCCGGCATGCTGCTATGCGGAGCTTTGAATCAAACAAATGCACAGGATACCACCAAAGCTGCCAATCAGACATTGAATATGCAGTATACAGAGATGTTGAGGAAATCCCGCAACATGGATGGTTACAAGTTGATCAATCCAAACCGCCTGTCTGCATTCTGGAAAAGCACTGCTGATACACTCAGAAAAGAGAGAAGAAGTCTGGCTGAAGCAAGAACGAAAGTTAACACGCTCAGTTCGTCACTCAAAAGCCTCAAGGATAACCTTTCTTCCAACGAGAAAGAGCTTGCCGAATCAACAACAAAGGTAAATCAGGTGAGCTTCCTGGGATTCCCGATGGACAAAGCAACCTATAATATGATTATGTGGGGAGCTGTAATCCTGTTGGCCATCGCGTTAACAATTTGTGTTATCCAGTCTACAAGGGCAAGAATAGAGGCGCGATATCGCGTGAAGCTCTTCGAAGAACTCTCTACAGAGTTCCAGACATATAAAGTAAAGGCTAATGAAAGAGAAAAGAAATTAGCAAGAGAGCTGCAGGATGAAAGGAATAAACTTGATGAGCTCGGATACCGGGGATAAGTTTTTAAGTATATAAAACAAAGAAAGGCGGATAGTAAACTATCCGCCTTTCTTATTTCAGAGTACTCGAGGTACTTAAACTTTGATTTCAACTTCAACTCCACTTGGCAATTCAAGTTTCATTAAAGCATCTACAGTTTTAGAATTAGAACTGTAAATATCAAGAAGTCTCTTGTAAGCACATAATTCAAACTGCTCACGAGCTTTCTTGTTTACGTGCGGTGAACGCAATACTGTAAAGATTCTCTTTTCCGTTGGAAGAGGAATCGGACCACTAACTACTGCGCCAGTAGGCTTTACAGTTTTAACGATTTTCTCAGCTGATTTATCAACCAGGTTGTAATCGTAAGATTTTAATTTAATTCTAATTCTTTGGCTCATCTTATTTTTAATTAAGCCCTGCTTAAGAGCTATTGGTTAAGCAGGGCGATTTTATTTTTATTAACCGCTATTTCTAGCGCCTTTTACTTTAGCAATAACTTCATCCTGAACGTTACGAGGAGCTTCAGCATAGTGATCAAACTCCATTGTAGACGTTGCACGTCCAGAAGTGATCGTACGCAACTGAGTCACATAACCAAACATTTCAGAAAGAGGCACGGTTGCTTTGATAACCTGAGATCCTGCACGAGAGTCCATACCTAAAAGCTGGCCACGACGACGGTTCATATCACCGATAACGTCACCCATGTTTTCTTCAGGAGTCAAGATTTCAACCTTCATGATTGGCTCCATCAAAACTGGTCTACATTTCGGCAATGCCTCACGGAATGCAGAACGAGCACAAATTTCAAAAGATAGAGCATCTGAATCGACCGCGTGGAAAGATCCATCGATCAAACGAACCTTCATATCTGGAAGCGGGTATCCTGCCAATACACCATTAGCCATGGCAGCAGCAAAACCTTTTTCAACAGATGGGATGAATTCACGAGGAATAGCACCACCAGAGATTTCGTTAACGAACTGAAGTCCGCCTTTTTCGTAATCTGCATCGATCGGAGAGATAACAACCTGGATATCCGCGAACTTACCACGACCACCAGTTTGTTTCTTGTATGTCTCACGATGTTGAGTAGTTCCGGTGATTGCTTCTTTGTAAGCAACCTGAGGAGCACCCTGGTTAACTTCCACTTTGAACTCACGTTTCAAACGATCCATCAGGATGTCTAAGTGAAGCTCACCCATACCTGAAATTACAGTCTGGCCAGTTTCTTCGTCAGTTTTTACGTGGAAGGTAGGATCCTCTTCTGCTAATTTAGCAAGAGCCATACCCAATTTATCAACGTCAGCCTGAGTCTTTGGCTCAATCGCTAAACCGATTACCGGCTCAGGGAACACCATAGATTCAAGAATGATCGGGTTTTTCTCATCACAAAGAGTATCTCCAGTTTTGATATCCTTAAATCCAACTACCGCAGCAATATCACCAGCACCTACATTAGGGATAGGATTCTGCTTGTTAGCGTGCATCTGGAAGATACGGGAAATACGCTCCTTGTTTCCTGATCTCATGTTATAGATATAAGATCCGGCTTCGAGGTTACCTGAATAAACACGGATAAAGCAAAGACGACCAACGAAAGGATCCGTTGCGATCTTAAATGCAAGAGCAGCAAACGGCTCAGTTACATCCGGTTTACGAAGGATCTCTTCGTTTGTATCAGGGTGATGACCAACGATACCTTCAACATCCATAGGTGAAGGAAGAAGTTCCATCACATAATCTAGCATGGTTTGAACACCTTTGTTTTTGAAAGATGATCCACATACCATAGGAACGATCTTAGCATCAAGTACAGCCTGACGTAAAGCATCAAGAACCTCGCGCTCAGTGATAGTTTCAGGAGCATCGAAGAACTTCTCCATTAAACTCTCATCGTATTCTGCTACTGATTCAAGTAATTTCTCTCTCCACTCAGTTGCTTCTTCTACCATATCCTCAGGGATAGGCACTTCAGTAAAGGTCATACCTTTATCGTGCTCATTCCAAACGATACCACGGAAGTTGATCAGATCAACCACTCCCTTGAAAGTATCTTCAGCTCCGATAGGTAACTGCAATGGAACTGCATTACTTCCCAGCATCTCTTTTACCTGCTTAACAACCTTTAAGAAGTCAGCACCAGAACGGTCCATTTTGTTAACGAAACCGATACGGGCAACATTATAGTTGTTAGCCAGACGCCAGTTAGTTTCTGATTGAGGCTCAACACCGTCAACAGCTGAAAACAAGAATACAAGACCATCAAGAACACGTAAAGAACGATTTACCTCTACAGTAAAATCCACGTGTCCCGGAGTATCAATAATATTGATATGATAGTTCTGGTTTCTGTATTTCCAGTTTACAGTAGTAGCAGCAGATGTGATCGTGATACCACGCTCCTGCTCCTGAGCCATCCAGTCCATGGTTGCAGCACCTTCGTGCACTTCACCAATCTTGTGGCTAACCCCTGCATAATAAAGAATACGCTCAGTAGTTGTAGTTTTACCGGCGTCAATATGGGCAGCGATACCTATATTTCTTGTGTATTTTAAATCTCTTGCCATTTTATTTTTGTGATTCTCTATGACCAAAAAAAGACTACATTGAGTTCAAAACTAGTCTTTGTCAATGTAATCTTTTTTAAATCTATGTAATCTTTATTGTTAGAAACGGAAGTGTGAAAACGCCTTGTTAGCCTCAGCCATCTTGTGCGTATCTTCTTTCTTCTTCACCGCTGCACCTTCACCTTTAGAAGCAGCAATGATCTCTCCTGCTAATTTCTCCATCATGGTTTTTTCACCACGACGACGAGAGTAAAGGATCAACCACTTCATTCCTAAAGCAATTTTACGCTCAGCACGAACTTCAGTAGGTACCTGGAAGTTAGCACCACCTACACGGCGAGACTTAACCTCTACAGCAGGCATCACGTTGTTCAACGCTTTTTTCCAAGCCTCAAGACCGCTTTCGCTAGTTCTTTTTTCAACTAACTCTACAGCATCATAGAAAATAGAATAAGCAATCGATTTCTTTCCGTCGTACATCATGTTATTTACGAAACGGGTTACCATCACGTCATTAAACTTCGGATCAGGCAGGATAATTCTCTTTTTTGGTTTTGACTTTCTCATTTATATATCCTCCTTTGCTTATTTCTTTTTACCCTTAGCCGGTGCTGCAGCTACCTGTCCTGGCTTAGGACGCTTAGTACCATATTTAGAACGACGTTGATTTCTTCCGGCTACACCTGAAGTATCCAGTGCACCACGGATGATGTGATAACGTACACCCGGTAAATCTTTAACACGACCTCCTCTGATCAATACGATAGAGTGCTCCTGCAAGTTGTGTCCTTCTCCTGGAATGTAAGCATTCACTTCTTTTCCATTTGTTAAGCGAACACGCGCAACTTTACGCATTGCTGAGTTTGGTTTTTTAGGGGTAGTAGTGTATACACGGGTACACACGCCTCTTCGCTGTGGACAGCTGTCCAACGCTGGGGATTTACTCTTATCCTCCAGAGCTACTCTACCTTTCCTAACTAATTGTTGAATAGTAGGCATTTACGTTTTTTGTTTTTAAATTAATTTTGCTTTACTCTATTGTCCTAAAAAGGAATGCAAAGGTAGCAAGTTTTTTTGATTATCAAGGTGTTGCCACAGAAATTTCCGCACAAAAACTAAGATCTTCTTAAACTAGCTTTTCACTTTCCAAATATTATTATCTGTGTTCATATCAGGGAGCGTCTGATCGGGATCGATAGTAACCGATACGACATCTTCAGTCGTAGGATGGTGGAAGGTCCAGCTCTTGTCGCTTTTCCAAATCTCCACCGGAAGCTGCACCCTTTCTGTATTCCCGCTCTTTAATTTGATTTCAACCACAACAGGCATAACCATCTTTTGCAGGTTGCTTATTGTGATCAGAACACCGTTCGACGGATCATTCTTTACATAACTCACTCCTGATACCGCCTGATCGAGCTTCCAGTTGTTAAAGAACCAACCACGCCAAAACCAGTTCAGATCCTCGCCGCTTACATTCTCCATCGTCCTGAAAAAATCATCAGGTGTTGGATGCTTGTATGCCCAGCGGTCGATGTAGGCTTTAAACGCGCGGTCAAACCGCTCAGGTCCGAGCACGTTCTCCCGCAATACCGACAGCGCAATCGCGGGTTTATAATAAGCCAGATACGCTACATTCCGCTCTTTCATATTGTCGGCACTATTCGTCACAGGTTCCAGGGCCGGATCCATGATCAAAGACGTCCACTTTCGCATATTCCGGCCCCCCTTGTCGTACTCGCCCTTGTTAAACGCCGCAGTCGACAGTTCGTTGATAAACGAATTCAAACCTTCGTCCATCCAGGGATGAAGACCTTCATTTGAACCAACGATCATCGGGAACCAGGTATGTCCAAACTCATGGTCAGTCACGCTCCATAATGAACTTCCACGGGCAGTACTTCCGCAAAAAACGATTCCCGGATACTCCATCCCGCCGGCATTGCTCGCTACGTTGATCGCTGCAGGATAAGGGTACTCCGTCCACTTGGCCGAATAATATTCGATAGATGCCTTAACATATTCAGTCGAACGTCCCCAGGCCAGCTTGCTTGCCGACTCAGCGGGGTACGCAGAAATAGCAAGAGAACTTCTGCCCTCCGGAAGGTTAATTCGTGCGGCATCGATCATAAACGCAGCAGACGATGCCCAGGCTACGTCCCTGGTGTTTTCCATCCGGAACTTCCAGGTCTTCGTTCCTGCCACAGGTCTCGATGCACTTCTTGCATCCCTCTCCGAACGGATCACAACCACCTTGTCGCTGCGCTCAGCCTGCACCCAGGCTTTCTGCTGACTCTCCGAATAAACATCCTGTGGATTGAGCAACTTTCCGGAACATACAACGGCATGATTTGCCGGAGCCGTGATATTCACATGAAAGGTTCCATAATCCAGATAGAATTCAGAAGGTCCAAGGTATGGGCTTGTGTTCCAGCCCGAAATATCATCGTAAACACTCATGCGCGGATACCACTGCGCAACAGAAAAAACCGGCCCGTTTGAGGTCTCCAGGATCCCCATCCTGTCTCTCCCTCGTTCCGGAATGATAAACGAAAACTCTATCTTCAACCGGAGACTGCTACCGCCCGCCTTGAGCGGCTCCGGCAACATCAGCTGCATTCGTGTATCGTCAATCATGCAGTTAAGCTCCGTTTCCTTTCCGTTTTTATCGACTAGCTTCGCTGTTTTTATCTTAAAACCACCGTCAAACTGCTTGTCGTTGATGCCTCCCCTGCTTCCACTGATAGGCACCACGCTCAAACCACGGGATCCCTGCTTGAACAAGTTCTGATCCAGCTGTAGCCAAACGAATTCAAGGTCGTCCGGACTATTGTTCGTGTAAGTGATCACCTCCGAACCTGTAACGGTCTTCTGCTTTTCATCCAGCACCACGTCAATATCATAGTCAGCACGATTCTGCCAGTAAGCATGTCCCGGTTTACCGGATGCCGACCGGTATTGATTGCCTGCACGGGTGTACACAGAGCCGCTAAACGCTTCCGTATAATTATATCCGTTCGAATTTTTATCATCTGCAAAAAAACTCTCAGACTGCTGCGCCTTAGCAGCAGAGGCGAACAACACAAATGAAAGAGGAATTAAAAAGCTTTTAAGATGCATAAAGTATAAGCTTCTGACACCCGCCCCCACATGGAGCCGGTACAGTAATGAACATATTAACACTCGATTTACCTGATATTGAAAGCTTGGGCATACCTTGCCTCATCAAAACCCAGGATCACCTGATCTCCGAGCTCAACAACCGGCCGTTTGATCATACTGGTTTTTTCCATCAAAACCGGAAAGGCTGATTCAGCATCAACTACACTGCTCTGCACCTCATCATCAAGCTGCTTCCAGGTAGTTCCCCTTTTGTTAACAAGCGATTCCCAGCCCAGTGCCTTAGCCCAGGCAATCAGACGCTCCTCTGCAACACCCCACTTCTTGAAATCCTGAAACTCATAAGCAACCCCATGCTTATCCAGCCAGTCCAGCGCCTTTTTTACTGTACTGCAATTTTTTATACCATATACCTTTACCATAGCTATTTATTAAAACGCGTCATTGTCAACTCTGCGCCTGCTGTCACAAAACTTTCTATCATCTCTATAGAACGATCAATCAACGCCGGTAGTGCCGGGCGTTCATCATCGTCAAAGCCACTCAGCACATAATCAACCTGCCGCCCCTTCGGAAAATTATCGGAAATTCCGAACCGAAGCCTCGCGTAGTTCGAACCGCCCAGCACAGATTCAATGCTCTTCAACCCGTTATGTCCTGCGCTGCTTCCCTTTGGCTTGATCCTGACCTTCCCAAAGGGAATGGCCAGATCGTCTACCAGTACCAGAATGTTTTCTACCGGAATCTTCAGTTCCTGCATCCAGTAGTTAAGTGCCTTTCCGCTCAGATTCATATACGTGGTCGGTTTAATCACGTAAACCTTCCTCCCCTTGAAACCAAATTCAGTATAATAGGCGAGCCGGAGGTTAACAAAGCTCACTTCTGCCTTTTTAGCAAGCTCATCAGCGATCATAAATCCAATATTATGCCGCGTATCCGCATACTCATGTCCCATATTTCCCAGACCTACAATCAGGTATTTCATCAATAATCTCTTAAAAAGTTCAGGAGCACTATACAAAGCATACACGACAATATCCGTGTACCTGCACGCCTTCTCCCTACAAAAATATACTAAAAGTCCAGACCCGAAAGTTCTGCTCCTCAAGTTAGCTTCTTCCGGTCACTAAACAACAAAAGAGGTTACCTGTTCAGGCAACCTCTTTTGTAAATCTGAAGACGAAAGAATTATTTGTTCTTCGCTGCTTCTTGTTCCGCTTGTCTCAACGCACGTGAAGTAGTTACAGATACGATAGTATCCTCAGGAGTGTTGGTAACGTCGAAACCTTCGAATTTCAGGTCACGAACACGAACAGACTTTCCTACTTCTAATGGCTCGATGCTCACTTCAACATACTGAGGCATTGCAGCTGGTAATGCTTTAACGCGCAGCTTGCGAAGTTTCTGCACCAACTTACCACCCATCTTAACACCTGGAGAAGTTCCGGTTAATTTAACTGGAATCTGCATAACCAAAGGTTTGTCAGCATGAAGTTGTAAAAAGTCCACATGTATAACCTGCTCAGTCAATGGATGAAATTGCGCATCCTGAATGATTGCCTGAGTTGAAGTTCCGTCAATCTGAATATCCACGAAGCTTACATCTGCACTGTAAATCAAAGCTCTTAAATCACTTGCTTCTACAGCGAAATGCTTCTGGCCTTCTCCACCATAAAGAACTGCAGGCACTTTACCTTCGTAACGCAGTTCCTTTGCGTCGCGTTTCCCTACGTTCCCTCTTAGGGAACCGCTAATAGCGATAGTTTTCATATTATATATTTAGTTATTTGTATTCAAATTTTGGTCTACATTAAAGAGACCGCTGATCGAGCCGTGCTCATGAACGATCGAAATAGCTTTAGCAAAAAGATCGGCTGTCGACAATACCTTGATCTTGCTTGAAGGACGCTTCAACGGAATCGTGTCCGTAACGATAAGCTCAGTCAGCGCAGAATTCTCAACAGTTTCGTAAGCGTTTCCTGAAAGCACCGGATGTGAACATACCGCTCTTACACTGTTTGCTCCATTCTCCATGATCAGTGCTGCTGCTTTAGCCAGCGTTCCTGCCGTGTCGCAGATATCATCCATCAACACAATATCCTGTCCGGTTACATCTCCGATGATGGACATGGATTCAATCTCGTTTGCACGCTTTCGGCGCTTATCACAAATCACCACCTCTGCATTGAAGAACTTGGCAAAAGTACGTGCGCGGTAAGAACCACCCATATCTGGCGATGCGATCGTCAGGTTTTTAAGTCCCAGACTCTTGATATAAGGAACAAAGATAACAGAGGCATCCAGGTGATCTACCGGAATGTCAAAGAATCCCTGAATCTGTGCAGCATGCAGATCCATCGTCATAATACGGTGAGCACCGGCAGCAGTAAGCAGATTAGCAATCAACTTTGCCCCGATAGCCACACGTGGCTTATCTTTTCTATCCTGTCTCGCCATTCCAAAATAAGGAATAACAACCGTTATATAATGCGCAGAAGCCCTTCTCGCTGCATCTATCAGCAATAAGAGCTCCATCAGATTATCGTAAGGTTGATTGGTGGACTGAATCAGAAAGACGTCACAACCTCTGACAGATTCATTGAAAGATGGTTGAAATTCTCCGTCGCTAAAACGAGCTGTAACAACATCACCCAGGTCTCTCCCATAGGAGCTGGCTATCTTGCCTGCTAAGAGTGTGGAACCTGAACCGGCAAATAACTTAACGTGATTGGGTTGGAATGGCATTTTATTCGTTCGGATTTCGGAACTTATGAGTGCAATAAAGAATTGAAACTCTGATCTTTAGTGGGAGTATAAATCCGGATGTCGAATTAGATGTACTCTAGAATAATGATCAGAGAATCCGAATTATTTGTGTTGCCCGACCAGGATTCGAACCTAGACAAACGGTACCAAAAACCGTCGTACTACCTTTATACTATCGGGCAATCTTCCATTTCAGTAGCGCTTGCTGCGAAATGGAATGCAAATATAGCGCGATTAAACACATATGCAAAACATTTTTTCGTTTTCGACTACATGGGACCGCATTTCCAAAACAACTATCTGGAAATCAATCCTGAAAAATTAAACATTTTATACCCTTATTTGAGCAATACACAGGCCACAGCAACAAACACGCCCATGGATCCTTCAGATCCGATACACATACCCGCTACATAAATCCATAAAGCGCGGTGATCAGAGTTGGTAATTAAATTCTATTCGTTAATTTCGGGCTCCATATCGATACGGGTATATTACATATGAATTACAACAAGATTAACAACCTCTTCGGTTGGCTATGTTTTATAATCGCAACCGCGACTTATACCATGACAGCAGAGCCGACAGCAAGTTTTTGGGACTGCGGCGAATTTATCGCAGCAGCATACAAACTGCAGATCGTACACCAGCCTGGTGCACCTCTATTCCTCATCCTTCAAAAGATATTCTCTCTCCTGGCAGGTTCCGACGTTACCAGGGTGGCTTATTGGATGAATATAGGATCTGCTGTTTCCAGCGGCGCAACCATCCTCTTCCTATTCTGGACCATCACGGCTCTCGCAAGAAAGACCTTATGGAAAATCGGAGAAGAGCTGAAACCGGCAACCCTGATAACCATCATCGGCTCAGGACTGGTGGGCGCCCTTGCCTACGCGTTCTCTGACACTTTCTGGTTCTCAGCTGTCGAGTCTGAAGTATACGCGATGTCTTCGCTCTGCACCGCCATCGTTTTTTGGGCAACCCTCAAGTGGGATTTCCATGCCGATGAGCAGGGAGCAGACAAATGGCTCGTATTTATTGCGTATGTGATGGGACTCTCCATTGGAGTTCACTTGCTGAACTTACTCGTAATCCCGGCCATAGCACTGGTCTACTATTTCAGACGCTATAAAAATCCTACGGCCAAAGGTGCAATACTTGCATTACTCGCAGGTATCGTTGTGCTAGCAGTAATCCAGTATGGTATCATACAGTATCTCGTTAAGTTTGCTGCCTACTTCGACCTGTTCTTCGTGAACTCTCTCGGAATGGGATTTGGAAGTGGTGTATTCGTTTTCGTTCTCCTTGTAATAGGAGCCCTTACATACGGAATCCTTTACTCCATTAAAAAGGTAAAGCCTACACTGAACCTTATCCTGATCTCCTTTGCATTTATTCTTTTTGGTTACAGTTCTTACGCGATGATCGTCGTACGTGCAAAAGCCAACCCAGCACTAAACAACAGTGATCCAGATAACGCTTTCGCTTTCCTGAGCTACCTCAACCGGGAACAATACGGCGACCGTCCATTGTTATACGGTCAATATTTTGATTCTCAGCCTGTCGACTACAAACAGGGAGATAATATCTACCGTAAAGGAGCTGAGAAATACGAAGTTGCAGGCAAGAAATTCAGCACAGAATACGACCGCAATACTTTATTGCCGCGTATGTACAGTGATGATCCACAGCACGTGGGTTATTACCGCGACTGGATGAAACTTGGCGAAACTGAGTCTCCAACATTCGCCGACAACCTGGGCTTCCTCTTCTCCTATCAAACCGGATTCATGTACGCCCGTTACTTCCTTTGGAACTTTGCCGGCAGACAGAACGATGATCAGGGACATGGAAATTACACTTCCGGAAACTGGATCAGCGGCATTAAGCCGATTGACGCCATGTTACTGGGCCCGCAGGATAACCTTCCACCAAGCATCACCGAGAACGAGGCACACAATACCCTCTTCTTCTTACCGCTTATCATCGGACTGATCGGTGCATTCTGGCATTTCAAATACAATCAGAAAGATGCAGGCGTGGTAGGTTTGCTATTCTTCTTTACTGGTATAGCCATTGTATTATACCTTAATCAGAACCCCCTACAACCCAGAGAGCGTGACTATGCATACGCAGGATCCTTCTATGCATTTGCTATATGGATCGGTCTGGGTGTAGCCGGAATCGCGAGCTTCCTAAACAGAAAGATGTCCGCACAAACCGCAGGCATCGCTGCTACCGTACTCTGCCTTTTTGCAGCACCAGTATTGATGGCTTCACAGGAATGGGACGACCACGACCGTTCAGATAAATTTACCACACGAGATTTTGCAATAGATTACCTGCAGTCCTGCGCTCCAAACGCTATCCTTTTCACCTACGGGGACAATGATACTTATCCGCTCTGGTATGTGCAGGAAGTGGAAGGTGTACGTCCCGATGTGCGTATCGTAAATCTGAGCTTACTGGGTACAGACTGGTATATCCGTCAGATGAAAGATAAGATCAATCAGGCAGACCCCCTTCCGATCACTATGGGCGATGAGAAATTTGTTCAGGGAGTACGTGACGTGATCCGTTACTACGACTACAAGTTTGCTGAGCCTATTGAAATGAAGAACCTGTTTGAAGTGTTGACCTCAGATAATGACAATGATAAGGTTCCTATGCAGGATGGCAGCAAGGAGAATATCCTGCCGACTAAAAACTTCAAGATCACTATTGACCCTGCACAGATCCTCGCCACAAAAACAGTAAGCGAATCCATGAAAGACAGCATTGCCACTGCAATGGAATGGACATACAACAAGAACTATGTAACCAAGACCGAGCTGGCTATGTTCGATATCCTGGCACATAATGACTGGAAACGTCCTGTCTACTTTGCAGTAACAGTACCGTCGAGCAACTACATCGGCATGGATAAATACCTGTATAATGAAGGCTTTGCATACAGATTGCTGCCTTTGAAACAACCGGCGGTTGACTCAACTAAACAGGAGCCTGAGCTGATCAATGCAGATCGCATGTATGATAATATGCTAAACAAATTCGTGTGGGGCAATATGAAGGGAGCTAAATACCTTGACCCGGAAACTACCCGCATGATCGCTACGATCATCAAGAGCTTCAACACGCTTGCCGGCAAGTTATACGAAGAAGGACGTGTAGAAGAGGCAAAGAAAGTATTAAACAGGTCACTCGAAGTAATTCCTGAAAGGAACTACCTGTTCTATTACATTCTTCACAGGTACTATACTGCCGATCTGCTGTACAAAGTTGGCGAAACAGAAAAGGCCAACCAACTTGTTAAGCATACCAGCAATTATATCAGCAAGGAGCTTGGTTATCTAGGCGGACTGTCCGGAAACCGCCAACGCTTCGCAATGAACGATATACAACTTGGCGTATCCGTTCTCAACGAACTGCTGAAAATCACCGAAGCGAACAAGCAAACAGCACTTCATGCTGAACTGCAGAAGCTATTCACAAGCCTGCAAGGGTCTCTGTCTCTCAACTACCAGTAGCAGGGACTGACACCAAAAAGAAGAGGCCTGAAATTACATTTCAGACCTTTTCTTTTTGCGATATATTTAAACTGCAGATTATCCTTCAACCACAACACCCATAGAGCAGAACTTCTCAATACGCTCATTCACCAACGTATCAACATCCTTCGCTTTAAGTTCCTCCAGATCATGAAGAATTCTCTCTTTAAGTATTTCAGCCATGGCTGCAGGATCCTGATGCGCTCCTCCCATAGGTTCAGGGATAATACCGTCAATCAGTCCATTCTTCAGCATGTCATCACCAGTTAGCTTCAGACATTCAGCTGCACGCTCCTTATAATCCCATGTACGCCATAAGATAGCAGAACAGTTCTCCGGGGAGATAACCGAATACCAGGAATGCTCCAGCATGAGTACCTTGTCGCCGATGCCTATTCCCAGGGCACCACCAGATGCACCTTCTCCGATGACCACACAGATAACCGGCACCCGTAATACAGACATTTCCAGCAAGTTTCTTGCAATTGCTTCACCCTGCCCACGCTCTTCAGCCTCAAGGCCCGGAAAAGCTCCCGGTGTGTCGATAAGCGTCACAACCGGCTTATTGAATTTCTCGGCCAGCTTCATCAGGCGCAGAGCCTTACGATAACCTTCCGGATTTGCCATACCAAAGTTACGATACTGACGCAGCTTGGTATTGGTACCCTTCTGGTGACCGATCACCATTACCGTTTGGCCGTTTATCGAAGCGAAACCTCCCACAATGGCCTTATCATCTTTTACCGTCCGGTCTCCATGCAGCTCGACGAAATTCTCGCACATCATCTCGATGTATTGCAGCGTGTAAGGCCGCTCCGGATGCCTGGAAATCTGCACTTTTTGCCAACCCGTCAGATTAGAATAGATCTCGTCTTTTGCAGCCGCCAACTTCTGATCCAGCTCTGTCAGCGTTCCGCTCATATCCACTTTCGTCTTATCAGCAATTTGCTTTACTTTCTCTATCTGCTGCTGAAGATCAGCTATAGGTTTCTCAAAATCAAAGGATGTAGTCATTTTTTCAACAGAATAGTTTGTTTCTTAAATGTTGATGAAGCGGTCGTGATGCCCACGATGCCTTCAACAGGCGGTAAACGTTTTAACTAAACAAATAATCGGGCTAAGTTAGGAAAATGAAGCCACATCAGAAAACAAAACTATTTCAGCGGGAAGTTCACCGAGAAAACCGTCCCCTTTCCGGCGTGGCTGTTGATAGACAGGCTGGCGCCATGTTTCCTCACCAGATCATTACAGATCATCAGCCCGAAACCTGTTCCTGACTCTTTATGGGTACCCTTGGTAGTAAAGTAGCTTTTGCTCATCACCTTCTGCAGCACATCCTCACTCATCCCCACACCTGTATCTTCCACATGGACCTGAATCGAATCTCCGACCGACGAAGATATCCGCACATACCCCGTTTCCGTAAACTTAATAGCATTGGTCAGCAAATTCCGGAACACCACCTTTATCATTTCGCGATCACCCAGAATAGTGAGATCTGGACACACATCATTAATCAGAGCGATATCCTTTTTCCCGGCTGATATCTCCAATTCGTGGCAGAGCCCATCGATGACTATCTTCAGATCAACGGGCTTGGACTCGAGCGGAGAGCCCGACATTTGGCCTTTTATCCAAAACAACAAATTGTCGAGCAGGTTCAGCGACTTGACATATTGGGCATCCAGGTCCTTCAGCATCTGCCTCAGCTCAACCGCACTCAGATAGTTTCCTTCTACCAGGTCCAGAATACCTTTCGTATTGGCCAAAGGCGTCCGGAGGTCATGACTGACTATCGACAGAAGCTTATCCTTCATACGGTTCGACTCCTCGAGACTTTCATTCTGCTTTGTAATGGCGCTGTTCAACTCGTTTAGTGCCAACACATGCTTTTGAATAACGGCTGCCTTGTCCATCAACTCGGCACTGTAAGACTTTGCCTGCCGGTAATTCTTGTACCAGAGAAAGGATAAGATGATCAATGATATCAGCCCACAAGACACTATTCCCAAAACCGCATTCGAGTAGGCCTCCCGCTGTTGCGCATTAACAATCTTCTTTTGAAACACGAATCTTTCCTGCTCTTTCTCCTTCAGAATCTCCAGGAAATTCATGGAATAAAATTTCTCCCTTTCCGACAAAGACTCCTGCATCGCGATAAGTGTATCCTGCCAGCGAATCAGTTCAGCAAGATTTGATTCCTTCCGGTAAACCTCACATAAACCCCTGAGTGATTCTATCTCCAGCTGAACAGCCGATATTGTACCTCCGGCGTTCAGTGCAGACTTCAGCAATTTAACCGCATCGTCATAGTCCCCCTCCGACATAGCAATCCGGGCGAGCTGATTCTTGTTTAAAGCAATCCCATAAGCATCGTTCGACTTCATGTCAAGGGCCAGAGACCTTCTCAGGCACAGCCTGGCTGTCTCGACATCGCCCAATTTAGTGTGCAGCAAACCCAAATTATGATTCGCTTTTTTGATGCCATAAGTGTACCCTACTTTTTCACTCGCCTGTAGCGCCTCATTAAAGTACCCGCTGGCGGACTCAGTCTTACCGGCCGCAAGCTTAACCTGACCCAAGCTGTTCCACATATTGATCAGATCCTCATTCAGACCTAAAATACTGAAATACTTGACTGCAATACTGAATAAGCGCTCTGCTTCTTCGTATTCACCACTCTCCACCAGCGCATTGCCAATCTGCTGATTAGCTTTGGCAATATGCAATGTGTCTTTTATTTTGGTGCTGATGTCGAGCGACTTGTAATATAAGGTCAAAGCCCGCTTTTGATAACCATTTTGATGATAAATTCCCGCTTCCGTCAGCAGGGCCTCTGCCATTCCTTTATCGTAATGATGCAGCTCTGCCAGGTAAGATGACTTATAGATCACGTCAAGCGCACGCATCACATCATTTCTCTTCACCTGAAAAGCCACTTTATTGAGTGAATCTATTTCGCGGTAGACCTTTTCGTTGGGCTTTGCAAAAATATGCGGGCTGTCCAGAGAATCACTGCTACAGGCATTGAACACCATAAACAGTAACAGCAATCCGCCAATGCGTAAGTTTAGCATCGAAGAGTGATAGAGGTTTAGGAATAATCGGATCAGCATTTCATCATCAGATTAAAGCATGTGGCTCCCGGTCTTTTAATTTAATTTCCATAGGATGCCGGTCTACGCCTTTTCTGTCGCAATAGTCGGCTATAATCTCCAGGATCTCGCGTCCGAAGGTTTTGACCTTCGTTTTGCCTATCCCCTTGATCTTTTCCAGCTCCTGTAAGTTAGACGGCATCTGCTCCACCAGCTCGATCAGCGACTTCTGAGGTAAAACCACAAATACCGCCACGCCTTTATCTGTAGCCACATCATTCCGCCACTTCCATAAACTGGAGTACAGCTCCGGATGAGAATTGCCTTTCACAGCAGGAGCTTTCTTCGTCGCCGGCACAACTTTCAGCATAGCCTCATAGTCGATGTCAGCGTTCGCCTTCGTCTTCAGATAACCAAGCGTGTCGAAACCATCAACACCGTAGTTAAAAACCGCTGTCTTGATGTGGGATGCCTTCTGCAGGCGACCAAAAGCATCAGTCAGACTTTTCTTAATAGCTTTATTGTCAGTTTCCAGATCAAACTTTTTAAGTGCGTCCTGCAAAATCAAACGCGCTTTGTCAACAAAATAAGCACATGCTTTTCTTACACGTTCCTGCAGTTGTTCATTGTCTTCCGGGAGCTGCTCTTCCTGAAGCAAACCGCTTAACTGCCGCTGAAATGACTCGGCAACCTTATAAAAGTCTTTATCGAGTGAGGCTCCCATAGCAATAACGTCGTCTGCCAGCGAAGGAACCAGAACCCGGTCATGCTCCTGCACTATTCGCTGCAGCTGAAAGAAGGCCTGTTTGATCTCCCTGAAGTCGAACATATCGAACAACAGGCTTTGTTGAAACGCTACTTTCGAGCGATTGAGCTGATCCTGATCCGGCTCATTATTGCTTGCATCCCGTGTATAAGCGGCAATAGCACCGTCGGTTTTAACGCTGCCCATCGAAATAGCGGAGCTGAGCACCATACCTTCGAAGCTCTTGCAACGACTCAGGGCTACGTAGACCTGACCGTGTGCAAATGCAGCGTTCGCGTCAATAATGGCTCGCTCAAATGTCAGACCCTGACTCTTGTGGATCGTGATTGCCCAGGCCAGCTTCAGCGGAAACTGCGTGAACGTACCGATCACGGACTCTTCCACCTCCTTGGTTGTGGGGTTCAGGTTATACTTGATATTCTGCCATTCGGCTTTTTGCACAGGAGTTTCAAACAGGTCACCGGGACACTTTACATAGATCATCTCCGTAGTCATCCTGACAATCTTCCCGATCTTACCGTTATAAAATAATTTCTCCCGCGAGGTATCGTTTTTTACAAACATCACCTGCGCCCCCGTTTTCAGCTCCAGATCCACTTCTGTGGGATAAGCATATTCCGGGAACTCCCTGTCGATAGCCGCACTGAATTTTTGCGACTTCTCATTTATCTGAAGTAACTTCCGTATGTTAATATCTTGTGCAGAATTATTGTGCGTGGTCAGCGTGATATATCCCTCCTCTTCCGGCGGATTGAAGTTGGGAATGTAACGCTGATTCAGGCTATCAAGCACAGATGCATCAATCCGGTTATCACGTATACAGTTCAGAAGACTAATAAAATGCTCGTCAGACTGTCGGTAGATATGTTTAAGCTCTATGCTTACCGGCGAGGTCTTCTGCAATGCCCTGCTATTGAAAAAATAAAGGTTTGGATAGTACTCCCTCAATATCTGCCAGTCTTCCTGTTTTACCACAGGTGATAGCTGATGCAGGTCGCCGATCATCAGCAGCTGAATACCACCGAAGGGCTTTGAATGATTTTTATAACGTCTCAGCACTTCATCAATGCCATCTAGTGTATCCGCCCGAACCATACTGATCTCGTCGATGACAAGAAGGTCCAGACTCCTTATAAGGTTGATCTTTTCTTTATGGAAGCGGTTCGCGTTAAATGTTGTATTCCTGTTCTGTGGATTAGCAGTCCCCTCGCCCGGAATAAACGGCCCGAAGGGCAGCTGAAAGAATGAATGAATGGTAACCCCTCCTGAATTGATTGCCGCAACTCCTGTAGGTGCCACTATCGCCATCCGCTTTACAGAATCTTTCTTCAACCGATGCAGGAAAGTGGTTTTACCCGTTCCTGCTTTGCCTGTTAGAAAAATATTTTTATCAGTAAAGCGGACAAAATCGGACGCTAATTGCAACTGAACATTGCTCTCCATCATACAAAAATTTTAAATCCCGGGGTAGAAGTTGCGAGCCTGCAATATAGGCAATTTTAAATTTATTCAAGGTCTTCGTATCTTTGCACCCTAATATTCAATTTATGACAAAAGGGTTTTTCACTGTACCTGAACCGGTTAATGAACCGGTACTGAATTATGCTCCGGGAAGCCGGGAGCGGTCTCTTTTGAAGGAAGCGATCACGAAAGCTTACTCAGAACAGACAGACATTCCGATGTATATCGGAGGGCAGGAAATCAGAACAGGACAAAAGGTTGAGATAAGACCTCCACATAATCACCAGACCGTAATTGGCCACTACCATCAAGGCGACAAAACACATGTTCAGCAGGCAATTGATGCTTCGCTGGCTGCGAAAGCACAATGGGAGAATATGGCATGGGAACAACGTGCGGCCATCTTTCTAAAGGCTGCCGACCTGATTGCCGGCCCATACCGCTATAAGCTTAACGCAGCTACTATGCTGGGCCAGTCCAAAAACGCCTACCAGGCGGAGATCGACTCAGCCTGCGAGCTCATCGACTTCCTACGTTTCAACGTGAAGTACATGACCGAGATCTATGCACAACAGCCCATCTCATCACGCGGTAGCTGGAACCGGGTTGAGCAGCGTCCACTCGAAGGCTTTGTGTTCGCACTAACACCATTTAACTTCACGGCGATCGCCGGAAACCTGCCTACATCGGCAGCACTGATGGGGAATGTGGTTGTTTGGAAACCATCCAACACACAAATCTACTCCGCAAACGTGATCATGGAAGTGCTACAGGAAGCCGGCCTCCCGGCAGGTGTCATCAACCTGATCTATGTCTCTGGACCAGATGCAGGAGAGGTTATCTTCCAGCACCCTGACTTTGCAGGAATTCACTTTACCGGGTCAACAGGCGTATTCCAGGATATATGGAAGACCATTGGTAACTCCATTCACAAATACAAATCATATCCTCGTATCGTTGGCGAGACCGGAGGAAAGGATTTCATCCTGGTACACCAATCGGCTAACCTTGAAGTGGCAGGCACAGCCGTCGTAAGAGGAGCCTTCGAATATCAGGGACAGAAATGTTCTGCTGCCTCCCGCGTTTACATCGCTAAATCTATCTGGCCAGCGCTGAAAGAGATGATCCTGAACGACCTCTCGACTTTAAAAATGGGGCCTGTAGAGGATTTCAGCAACTTCATCAACGCTGTTATTGACGAGAAATCATTCGACAAGCTTAGCGCAGCCATTGACAAAGCCAAAGCCGATCCTGAATCAGAGATCATTGCCGGAGGAAATTACGATAAGGCCAAAGGCTACTTCATCAATCCAACGTTGATCGTGAGCCAGAACCCTTCATCCGTAACCATGTGCGAAGAACTCTTCGGTCCCGTACTCACTATCTACGTTTACGAAGACGAACAATTGGATCAAACGCTGGAGTTAATTGACAAGACCTCGATCTACGCACTGACAGGCGCCGTGATTGCTACAGACCGCTACATCATTGAAAAAGCGACCGTTGCACTAAAAAATTCCGCCGGGAACTTCTACATCAATGATAAATGTACAGGTGCCGTGGTTGGGCAACAGCCTTTTGGCGGCGCACGAGGATCTGGAACAAACGACAAAGCCGGTTCCATGATCAACCTTCTGCGTTGGGTGTCTCCACGCACCATCAAGGAATCACTTGATCCTGCCAGAGATTACAGATATTCTTTTCATCAGGAAGATTAATTAAGATCAACAAATAGACAAGGCCTCCCTAATCACGGAGGCCTTGTCTATTATCACCTTCTGTATGCGACGGTAGTAAATGGGACATGAGACTCATATGCGTTTTTACCGGTAGCATACTCAATAATAACAGCGGCAATTAGCCGCATCTTTATTCGAATACTGCCAAGAGATTATTGAATGCTCTGATTTTTTTGTTGCGTGAGAATTTTGAGCAGCACCCCGTTCGTCCAACCGAAGCCATCCTGATTGGGATACTCCCCTCCTCCGGCGAAAACCGCTGTGTCCACGACGTTGTACTTCTCCATCAGCTTACCTGTTTTGCTAAATACACGAATGTTCAGTGTACTCCATCTGCGGGATATCTCCCTGGAGAGTTCCTGTTTCTTATAGGCGGATAAACCGGCGATCGCCATCCATTGCAGCGGTGCCCAACCGTTCGGAGAATCCCACTGCTGACCGGTGTTGGTGAGCGTCGAAACCAGTCCTCCCGGCTTCAGAAACTTTTGCTCGAGAGTTTTCGAGAGGGTGTCTGCACGCCCCACTGATATCATGTTGAAATACATCGGATAGACCCCTGCGAGGCTCATCGAACCTGTCGTAGCTTCCGACTTCCAGTTGTAATCACGGAACCACCCGGCCTCGCTATCCCAGCAATATTTCATGATCGCCTTCTTCCGGCGTTCTGCAGAACCCAGCATAATGTCTTTAGCCTTGATATCGCCGGCCACCTGATAGGCTCTGGCCAGCATAATCTCCTGGTGATAGAGCAACGCGTTCAGATCAACAGGAATGATATTGGTAGTTTGGATGGTGTGGAGCGATCGGCCATCACTGAACCAGCGACTGCTGTAGTCCCAACCCGACTCAGCTCCTGAGCGCAGGTGGCGGTAAACGTCCGTCTTTGCAGCACCCGCATTCACCGCAACAGCAACATCTTCCGAGTACGCTTCTTCACGCGGCCAATCGCCCGAATCAAAATAACGATTCAGGTTTTCACCGTCGGGCATCACCACCACGTGCAGGTTTGCTCCTTTTTTTGCGTCGCGACCGTTCATCCAGAAACTGTATTCCCTTTCCAAGGCATCACGGTTAGCTTTCAGGACCGAGTCGCTCTTCAGCTTCTTGTTCTCCATCAGCAATTTAACCATCAACGAAAAATAAGGCGGCTGGGATCTGGTCAGGTAGTAGGTCCGATTGCCATTAGGTATAAAACCATAGGTGCGGATCAGGTAGGCAAAGTTATTGACCATACTCTCGATCAGGTCCGTGCGGCCACTCTCCTCCAGGCCGAGCATCGTGAAATAAGAGTCCCAGTAATACACTTCGCGGAAGCGGCCGCCGGGAACGATATATGGGTGTGGAAGCGCCAGAAGAGAGCCATATTGATAGTACTTGTCGGGCCTCCGGGTAAGCACATCCCAGAGAGAACGGATATGCGGCTCCACTCCCGCAGCGGTGTTACTGTGGTAATTTGTCGTGGGTGCCTCCGGCTGCGTGAAGTTTGCTTCAACGAATGCCTTGAGGTTAAAGCCGCCGGCTTTCTTCTGCTCTTCATAATCTTTGAGGATCTTTTCCGGCTCTCTCTTGGGCAGGCAATCCGGAAAGGTCTTGCTGTCTTCAAACACATTCCCTGCCTGCACTGCCTCAAACAAACCGGGGAAAAGGTCTCTAGGTGACTGGTGCTTGGTTTCGGCTTTTTGTTTGCAGGAGCTCAGACTGGCAATCAGCAGAAGAGTAAAGAGGGGGATAGACTTCAGAATCATGATGTACAAGGATTTATTGAGCTAACAAACCGAGAAAAGAGTGGTTTCATTTAGAACGGATTTCCTTCCCGGAGGGCGTGGAAATATGTAAATTTATATACAGCCAATTTGTATGCCCGCCATTTACCTCTATATCAGAAAATTACTGTTCTTTTTAGCGTCCGTATTGGCGCTTACGGGATCGGCATTTGCCCAAAGCTTTCAGTTCGAGGGAGGCCGAAAGCAGCAGACAATCGGATTCAGGATGGTGAAGAATCTGATTGTAATCCCCATCCTGATCAACGGCAAAGGGCCGTTTAACTTCCTTCTTGATACAGGGATCGGCGTATGTCTCATTACAAACCCTTCGCTTATCGACTCGCTCCAGCTGAAGGACCTCCGTAAAATGAAAATCACGGGCTTCGGACAAGGCGAGGAATTGAGTGCTTCCGTAGCATCGGGGATGAGGCTTCAGCTAGGCAAGGCGGTAGCCAGATCTATGAACGTGATTATATTGAACCAGGATCTGCTTGAGCTTTCAGAAACGCTGGGGATGCCGATTCACGGACTGCTGGGATACGACTTTTTTGACAGCTTTATCGTAGAGATCAGATATGCGACACAGCGGCTGGTGATCCGACAGCACTCAAGCGGGTATGTTCCAGAAAAGAGCACGGCCATACCCATCACCATTGAGGACCGGAAACCTTATATCATAAGCGACGTGGAACTTGACGGAACGCTGTTCAGGGCGCTGAAGTTGATTATCGATACGGGAGCGGGACACGCCGTCTCTCTGGAAAGCTATAAAGGCAAGCCTTTCAAAGTGCCAGAACTCAACATCGACGCCAACCTGGGTGTGGGCCTCCTCGGTCCTATTCACGGTCACATCGGGCGAATACAACGTATTACTATTGGCGAATATCAACTGGAGCATGTTGTGGCTTCCTTTCCCGAATTTCAGGAGGTCATCAAGCGAAGCGACTTCCCTGAGCGCGACGGAAATTTGGGAAACCCGGTCCTGAAGAAGTTCAGGGTAACTTTTGACTACTGGAAGAAATTGATATACCTGCGCCCCTCCTCTTCATTCAAGGAGCCCTTTGAACATGACATGAGCGGACTCGAACTCGTAACCCGGGCGCCTGACTTCAAGCGCATACTGATCAACCGCATTGAACTCAACTCAGCGGCAGACAGTGCCGGACTTCAGGTTGCCGACGAGATCCTGAGTATCAACTTCCGTCCCGTTCAGGAGATCAATATGGAGGAAATCAACGCGATGTTCAGCTCGAGGTCAGGAAGAACCTTTTTCCTGTACATCATCAGCAGTAACGGTGAGCGGCGGTTTGTGATACTCAGGCTTAAAAGGCGTATATAAAAGTCGTTCCTTGCTAAATGTTCAGGAATTGTCATATATGACATGAATAGATGTTACAACATCTATATGTTTGAAAGATTTTTACCTTTGCATAAAATGAACATCAAAATGAAATTAGCATCAGTTTTAGCCATTGCAGCAATTGGCTTATTTTCGGCTTTCAAGCCTGCTTTAAAGACAGAAAGCTTTAGTGTTGACACCAAGAACTCATCTATTAAATGGTTGGGAGAGAAAGTAACAGGTCAGCATTCAGGAACAATCAAGTTAGCATCAGGGAGCTTAAATTTCAATGGTAATGCTCTTGCAGGCGGATCTTTCGTAGCAGATATGAATTCACTTGTTGCTACAGATGTTCAGGGAGAAATGGCTCAGAAGCTCGAAGGTCATTTAAAAGCAGATGATTTCTTCGGAGTAGCTAAATACCCTACATCAACTTTCAAAATCACTAAGGTTACTCCTGCCGGAGCGGGCCAGGTAAATATTACCGGAGATCTGACCATCAAGGGAATTACAAAACCTCTTACCTTCCCTGCGACTGTAAAAAGACAGAACAATGCAGTAGTTGCAGTAGCAAAAGGAGTTAAGGTTGACCGTACTAAATACGATATCCGTTATAATTCCAAAAGCTTCTTTGAAAGCATTGGAGACAAAGCGATCTATGATGATTTCACGCTTGACTTCAATCTTGTAGCGAAAAAGTAAGACTCAACGTTTAAAAAAAGCCTGCATCATGTTCATGATAGCAGGCTTTTTTGTTTTATTGTTGGCCTTAAGCAATATTCAGCCAGCTGGTATCCGAGCTGCGACATTGCAGATTGATCAACATCAGTTTCTCTTTGATCACTTAAACCTTAACTATCTTAAACGCCCCGTCTACCTCTTCTACTCTTGCGATTGCCTCACTTTTTGCGTGATAGAAAAGACATAACCAGTTTTCTTGTGCTGCCAGTTTACCATAATGTTCGCGAAGCTCCATGGATCGGGCGCCATCATAATCATATTTGGCCTTGAACCTTCTGAGAAGCTGCTCGGGCTCGGGCAGTATGTCGGCACCGAAAAAGCATTTATCCCCCTGATCATCGATCAAAAATACCTGGTGGAACTGGCAATGGCCGCCAGTAAGCTCGTAGCTGATTTCGTTGGTAAGTTGACCGTTGCCTTCAATGAAATGGATGCTGCCGCTCCGCTGCACGACGTCAAAGATGTCAGTGTGGTATGATTTGGATGCGCCGCTGTAGCCAATTTCCCATTCATTGCGGTTGATAACATACTCGGCGTGAGGGAAAGAAAGCTGCATCTTTCCGTCTTTTTCATAGACCATGCCAGCCGCGTGATCATAGTGAAGGTGCGACATCAGCACCATGCTTACATCTTCAGGATCGTATCCGGCTTTGCGGATATTTTCGTGTATGACTAGCTCTCCGGAAGCGTTCTTAAATCCAAGACCTGTGTCCAGAACAATTAACTTACCACCAATTTCAACCAGAAAGGGCTGCACATGAATAAACAAAGATGCGGGACGATCCTTTGCATTGTCGGTCGCCGGGTCGAAAGGAATGAATTTCTTAGAGCTGTCGACGGAATATGAACCTTCTTTTAATGAATATACTTTCATCGGGTATGTTTTATTTAATTCAGGATGATGCTATCATAAGAGATCTGGTGACGCTTTTGAGCGGGGCTGCTCATGATATTTCATCGGGAAAATGTATAATCTGATAATGAATTGCTTATAAAGAGGTGGGTATATAATAACGTATTAAATAGTATATTTAACCCCACAACCTAACAAAGATATGCAAAAAAGGTGGGCAGAACAGGAGTTAAAGGACCTGAAAGCTATTAAGGAACTTCGAGATCAGCTTAACATTGATGAAGTTCTTGCTACTCTGCTTGTCGCCCGCGACATCACCACTTATGAAGGCGCCCGTAATTTCTTCAGGCCCTCATTGAGTCACCTGCATGATCCTTTTCTCATGAAGGGGATGGATGTGGCGGTCGACCGGATCCAGCATGCGCTTCTTTCCAAGGAGAAGATATTGATCTACGGAGACTATGACGTAGACGGCACCACTTCGGTAGCCCTTGTTTATGGCTTCTTACGAAAGTATCACTATCATATCGACTACTATATCCCAGATCGTTACAAGGAAGGTTACGGTATTTCTACTCAGGGCATCGACTATGCACATGAGCATGGCATTACGCTGATCATCGCACTAGATTGCGGGATCAAGTCGGTTGACAAGGTGGACTACGCAAACAGTCTGGGAATCGACTTTATTATCTGCGATCATCATACACCAGGATCAATCATTCCGGAGGCTGTAGCGGTGCTGGATCCCAAGCAACATGATTGCCCTTACCCTTATAAGGAGCTCTCGGGTTGTGGAATCGGGTTTAAGCTCGTTCAGGCATTCGCCATGCAGAACAACATTCCTTTCCAGGATCTGGAATGTTATCTTGATCTGGTGGTAGTCAGCATCGCCTCAGACATTGTGCCCATTACCGGAGAAAACAGGGTCCTGGCTAAATTCGGACTGCAACGTCTGAATACATCCCCCTGTCACGGGATGGCCGCTTTAATTGAGATTGCAGGGAAGAAACAATACAGTATCTCCGATGTGGTTTTCACGCTCGGTCCACGCATCAATGCATCCGGCAGAATAGACGACGCGAGGCATTCTGTTAATCTCCTGATTTCAGAAAACAGGGATATTGCCCGGGGGCACAGTGAAATTATCAATATTAAAAATACAGAAAGGAAAGAGCACGATGCTTCCATCACAGAGCAGGCTCTGGCGATGATCGCGGCAGATCCGGCGCTTTTAAACCGTAAAACCACCGTCGTATATAACGAAGGATGGCATAAGGGAGTGATCGGGATCGTGGCTTCGCGACTTACAGAGAAATATTACCGGCCAACCATTGTGCTTACGCAGTCTAACGGCCATGTGTCAGGTTCGGCCAGGTCGGTAATTGGATTTGACCTTTACGAGGCATTGAATTCCTGCAGTGACCTGTTTGAACAGTTCGGAGGGCATAAATACGCGGCGGGATTGACGCTCAAGAATGAGAATCTTTCAGCCTTCAGAGAACGGTTTGAAGACGTAGTTTCGCAGACGATCCCGGATGAACTTCTTATTCAGGAGATGGTGATCGATGCCACATTACACCTGGAGAAGATAGATGGCAAGTTTTTTAGAATACTCAGTCAGTTTGCACCTTATGGTCCCCTGAACACCACCCCTGTCTTTATCAGCCGGGGAGTACAATGTCTGGGCTCTCCGCAGATTGTGGGAAACAATCACCTGAAGATGACTGTTAAGCAAGGAAACTCGCACGCTTTTGATTGTATCGGATTCGGACTGGGCGAGTACATCGACATCGTTCAGAGCGGCCTTCCCTTTGATATTTGTTACACAATTGAGGAGAATGTATGGAAAGACAAACGTTCTATTCAATTAAATTTGAAGGGTGTAAGGTGTACACCGCAACACGACTAAAATGATACTCAGAGCAGAAAATTTAGTAAAGAAATATAAACAGCGCACGGTTGTTAACAATGTGTCCTTCCATGTGGCCCAGGGTGAGATTGTAGGTCTGCTCGGTCCAAACGGAGCGGGTAAAACAACCTCCTTCTATATGATTGTAGGCTTGATCAAACCCAACGAAGGACATGTATATCTTGAATCGGAGGACATCACGAACGACCCGATGTACAGAAGAGCACAGAAGGGAATCGGCTATCTGGCTCAGGAGGCATCCGTTTTCAGAAAGCTCAGCGTGGAAGACAACGTCATGGCGGTGCTCGAAATGACCAAGCTGACGAAGGCCGAGCAAAAGGACAAACTAGAAGAGCTGCTTTCAGAATTCAGTTTGCACAGAGTACGCAAGAACCGGGGAGATTTATTATCGGGAGGAGAGAGAAGACGTACTGAAATTGCGAGAGCGCTGGCGGCCGATCCGAACTTCATTCTGCTTGATGAACCTTTTGCAGGAGTTGACCCGATTGCGGTAGAAGAAATTCAATCGATCGTCTCCAAGCTGAAGGATCGAAATATCGGCATCCTGATTACCGACCACAACGTTCAGGAAACACTATCCATCACTGACCGCGCTTATTTACTCACTGAAGGAAAAATCATGCTCACCGGCACGCCTCAGGAGATTGCCAGTAATGAGATGGCCCGGAAATTCTATCTCGGCCAACATTTTGAATTGCGAAAAAAGAAGAACAGCAACCCCACTCCCCTATGACACTTGTAAATACGATTGTAACCTGGTTCATGAAGAAACGAATGGATCAGATAGAACTATTTATGAATCATCCGCATGATGTGCAGGACGAAGTCTTCCGTTCGCTGATATCATCCGCCCGATCAACCGAATGGGGTAAGCAGTACGACTATAATTCCATCTTCAATCAGGAGCAGTTCAAACAACGTGTTCCTCTGCAGAACTACGAGACGCTGAAGCCATATATTGAGCGGATGATGAAGGGAGAGCAGAATATCCTCTGGGGTTCTGAGGTAAAATGGTTCGCCAAATCGTCAGGAACAACAAACGACAGAAGCAAGTTCATCCCGGTGAGTGCTGAGTCTCTGGAAGAATGTCATTACAAGGGTGGAAAAGACATGATTTCCATTTACTGTAATAATAAACCGGATACTCAGATGTTTACGGGTAAATCGCTGGTGCTGGGTGGCAGTCAT
This sequence comes from Arcticibacter sp., assembly GCF_053551015.1. Classification (NCBI taxonomy): domain Bacteria; kingdom Pseudomonadati; phylum Bacteroidota; class Sphingobacteriia; order Sphingobacteriales; family Sphingobacteriaceae; genus Arcticibacter; species Arcticibacter sp. Next base: position 46,441 of record NZ_JBMQOB010000023.1, read on the forward strand.
AAGGTGAACCAGTTCAATGAAGATATTTCTTATGGAGACATCTCGGCGGTCCTGATCAAAAACCTGCCTCTATGGGCGGAGTTTCACCGCACGCCGGATATGTCGATCAGCTTGATGGATAACTATGAGGAGAAGATCGAGAAAATGGCTCATGCGACCATCGATGTGAATGTAACATCGATGGCGGGGGTACCGACCTGGACTGTAGTACTAGCCAAACGGGTAATGGAGATTACCGGCAAAAAAGACCTTCTTGAAATCTGGCCTAACCTGGAGCTATATGTTCATGGCGCAGTTAAGTTCGGTCCTTACAGGGAGCAGTTTAAGAAATTGATCCCCTCCTCCTCCATGTACTACCTCGAAACTTACAACGCTTCCGAAGGCTTCTTTGGCATCCAGGATCTCCCGGGATCAGAGGAAATGCTGCTGATGCTAGATTATGGCGTATATTACGAGTTCCTGCCGATGGAAAACTTCGGAGAGGAGAATCCGGCCACAAAAAGCTTGTCGGAAGTAGAATTGGGTAAAAACTATGCGCTCATCATTTCAACAAATGGCGGGTTATGGCGCTACATGATTGGTGATACGATCAAGTTCACTTCTATATCGCCTTACAGAATCCAGATCACGGGAAGAACAAAACATTTCATCAATGCATTCGGTGAAGAGGTTATTGTAGACAATGCAGAAAGAGCATTGACAGAGGCCTGTACGCAAACCGGAGCTATAGTTAAGGACTTCACCGCCTGCCCGATTTATTTCAGCGACAATGAAAGCGGAGGCCACGAGTGGATCATTGAATTCGAAAGTCAGCCTTCCAATATCGAGCATTTCACAGACATTCTGGACAACACGCTCCGAGAGGTTAATTCAGATTACGATGCCAAGCGCTTCAAGGATATGGCCTTGAAGAGACCGCTGGTACATGTTGCTCCGGAAGGCACATTTTATACGTGGCTGAAAACGCGCGGAAAGCTGGGCGGACAGCATAAAGTGCCCAGGCTGGCAAATGAGCGTGGGTATGTAGAGCAGATCCTGGAACAGATCGGCAAAAGGTAAGACTATTTCTTACGTTCAGTAGTAAAGCGGACGAGCTGCTCAAGGGCTGTTCGTGCGCTATGATCCGGAAAGGAGTGCAGAACCTCGAATGCTTCATCCTGAAAACGGTGCATTTGCATTTCTGCATAAGCCAGACCACCATTATTACGTACGAAAGTAATTACTTCTTCCACCTTCACATTATCCTCATTATGATTTTTAACGAGATTGATAATACGCTGTCTTTCCTTTCGCTCCACTTTGTTCAGTGAGTAGATCAGCGGAAGGGTCATTTTCTTTTCTTTGATGTCGATACCTAAAGGTTTGCCAACATCGTCTGTACCAAAATCAAAGAGGTCATCCTTGATCTGGAAGGCCATTCCGATCTTTTCGCCAAAGAGACGCATCTTTTCAATCGTTTCCACATCAGCACCGGCCGATGCAGCGCCGCAGGCGCAACAAGAAGCAATGAGAGAAGCTGTTTTCTGACGGATTACCTCGTAGTAAATTTCTTCACTGATATCGAGGCGGCGCGCTTTTTCGATTTGAAGCAGTTCACCTTCGCTCATCAGTTTCACTGCAGAAGATACAATCCGAAGCAGATGAAAATCATCATGATCAATGGAGAGCAATAAGCCGGTAGCCAATAAGTAGTCTCCTACAAGTACAGCAATCTTATTTTTCCAGAGGGCATTCACCGAGAAGAAGCCCCGGCGTTCATAGGAGTTATCGACCACGTCGTCATGCACAAGCGTAGCCGTATGAAGAAGTTCGACAAGTGCAGCTCCACGGTGGGTGGATTCGTTGATTCCGCCACAAAGGCTCGCAGAGAAAAACACAAACATGGGTCTGATCTGCTTACCTTTTCGTTTAACTATGTAATGAGTAATCCGATCGAGCAGAGGAACGGTACTTTTCATCGAAGATTTAAACTTCTCCTCGAATGCTTCCAGTTCTTGCTCTATGGGTCTTTTTATTTCGTCTAACTTTGACATGAAGGCCTGAATACATGATTCCCTGCTCTTGCAAGACAGGTCGATTGCAAACATAGCTAAATATTACATATTACGATGTTTAAACGAGTAATTAGCCGGTGCAAGGAGCAGGATTTTCATAAAAAAACCCCTGATTACATCAGAGGTTCCTATAGTTGAGTTTAGAAAAAGGGGGCTAAATTATTCGGCCTCTGCGTAGATCGGCTTTTTAACACCGTTATCATAAGGCTTAAGGCTCTTTTTGAGCAATTTTCTGGCAACGTGGATACGTGTTTTAACAGTTCCGATTGGGATAGCCAGGTAGTCAGCTATTTCATGGTATTTATGTCCTTCGAAATACATGCTGAAGGGGATGTAATATTCCTCAGGAAGCTTACCCAATGCATTCTTAATATCATCCATAATAAACTTCGACTCGCCTTGATTCTTTGTAGATGAAAACACCAGGTTTGCAGAAGATATCTCGTCAGACTTTGTAACGAAAGAACTGATCTTAACAAAGCGACGATAGTTATTGATAAAAGTATTCTTCATGATTGTGTATAACCATCCTTTCAGGTTAGTACCCTCTTTGAATTTATTATAATATGTGATGGCTTTTAACAGCGTATCCTGAACCAGGTCGTTAGCATCATCAGCGTCATGAGTGAAATGTAAGGCATACATTCTTAGAGAACTGGCCTGGTGCATTACCATAGTGTTGAATTCGATCTTAGTCATATTATAAAGTTTTTTATAGATGATTAACTGTTACGCTATCATTTATACAAACACTATGCTAAAAGCGGCACTGACTATGGCATCGCCCTGTTAATAGGGTTAAAACACGTTGACTTCGCGTTCAAGTGTGATATTAAATTTCTCGTTCACGTCTTTTATAATTTCTTCCGAAAAATCATATATCTCTGAACCTAAAGCACTTCCAACGTTTACTATAACTAACGCCTGATTTTTCCAGGTTGCAGTTTGACGAATTTGTTTTCCTTTCCAGCCACTTTTTTCAATTAGCCATCCTGCAGCAAGTTTAACTGTACTATTTGGTAGACAGTAATGTACTATGTCTGGAAAAGCAGACTTCAGATGTACAAATTGTTGTTCATTAATAACAGGGTTTTTGAAAAAGCTGCCGGCGTTTCCGATGGTAGAAGGATCCGGTAATTTGCTGACCCGTATTTCTGATACGACGAGGGAAACGTCTTTGATACCGGGCTCGTCAATATGGCGCGTCTCCAGTTCCTGGCGGATAGCACCGTAAGAGATGTTGATTTGGGGATTAAGACTGAGCTTAAAAGTGACGGAAGTAATAATCACCTGATTCTTCAACTCGTGTTTAAAGATACTGTCGCGGTATCCGAAGCGACAGTCTTCAGGCAAAAAGGTAATGACCTCCCCCTTTTTAATATGATAGGCCCGGCAGGAATGGAACACATCTTTGAGCTCGACCCCATAGGCACCAATGTTCTGTACAGGTGATGCACCGACTGTTCCGGGGATAAGTGTCAGGTTTTCGACACCCGCAAATCCTCTCTCTACACAGTAAAGAACCAGGTCATTCCAGACTACACCTGCCCCTGCATGAACAAGCACGGATTCGCCGTCGATCTGATGCGTAATGCCAGGAATGTTCATCCGGATAATCAAACCTTCGAAGTCGCGAGTAAAAAGAATGTTACTTCCCCCTCCGATAACCAGCCTTGCTGCGCCTTTCCATTGCTGATCAGCGAAAAGGAGAGAGAGATCTTCCTCCTGGTGAATCTCTGTGAACCAGCGGGCATGGGCTTCCACTCTAAAGGTATTCAGGTTCTTGAGGGATACGTGTTCGGCGATCGGATACATCTTGTTTTTCTTTGGGCCGAATTTCGCATTTAATATCAAATAGAGAAAATTAAAACCTTCGCATTATTTCTGTATTATAGCTCTGATAAAGGAATAATAGTTAATTTTGATAACGTGGAAAATCAGGATAGGAAAAAGGATTTAATTATTGACGCTGCACTCAAACGTTTTGCTCACTTCGGTCTCTCTAAAACCACTATGACAGAGATAGCGAATGACTTATCCTTGTCTAAAGCACTCCTTTATTACTATTTTCCCGATAAGATATCCCTGTACTCTGCCGTATTGAAGAACATCATTGATACGATGGACGCAGAAATGCGAAAGGATGTGAGCGGCGCGACCAACAGTCACGAAGCCCTCACGAAATGCCTGGATAAAAGGCAGGAGTTCATCACCAAATATTACAACCTGCTCGATTTCACCAAGATCACAGGAGCAGAGCTTCCCGGCAACCTGATGTGCATGTTTGTTAAGGCGAAAGACTCCGAACTGATGGTATTGAAAACAGTGCTGGAAATAGGTATTGCCGCCGGCGAGTTTGAAGTGGACAATCTGGACGAAACAGCGGCTCTGTTAAAAGATGCATTGTCGGGAATCTACTTCACCGTGCTGAAGCGTCATACCAAGGGATTCTTCCCCGAAAAGGAGCAGTTCGACAATATTCTAAGCCGTCAGAAGAAACTTGGCGAAATATTCCTTAAAGGCCTGGAAGTGACTACCGTCTCCACAATCTCATAAATTCTTCAGGATCGTAAAAAACTTGTATATGTCATCGCCGTGCCGTACTTTTGACTAAATTATAAAAAAAGTCAGGGCATAGATTGATAGACATTGATAGAAAACGAGATTTAATTGTTGAGAGTGCGATTAAGCGCTTCTCTCATTTTGGTATTCAGAAAACGACGATGAATGAAATTGCGGATGACATATCTGTTACCCAGCCTTCTCTATATCATTATTTTCCTGACAAGATGAGCCTTGTGGTGGCGGTTGTGGAAAAGATCATGGCGCAGTATTTCTCTGAACTGGAGGGTATGCTAGAAAAAGTGTCTTTACTGGAAGACGAACTGCTGGCGATCCTGATCTGCCGGAAGAAATTTATTGGACGGTATTTCATGCTTAATCTGACGGAGAGCTCTCCTGAAGCCGGCTTAGTTGAGAATGCCTGCTACGGGGTTATGGAACAGGCACGGGTAAAGGAGGTGGCCCTGGTTTCAACTCTATTCAGCAAGGCAGTTGAACGTAAAGAAATTGCGGCAATAGAAACAGACAAGATGAGCAAACTGTATCTGGAAACCATAACCGGACTGAGTGTATTTGAACTGATACCCCTGAAGAACAAGTTTTCTCCGGGAGAAAAAGAGTTTAATTCAATTTTGGAAAAGCAAAAAGCCCTGAGTGCGGTTTTCATCGCTGGGTTGAAGGCTTACGATGTACACGGAAATTTATTGTAACAGCAACACCTTTTATTGATCAAATAACCTATAACAAGAGAACAAAAAGAAGATGATTAGACCGAGAATAAACACCTTAATCGCTGCTGTGTTGATGGCATGTACGTTAGGTGTAGGATCAGTCGAGGCGCAGACGGTTCAGTTAACACTGAAAGAAGCCCTCAACTTCGCCCTTAAGAACAATGCAACGGTACGCAAGGCGCGTCTGGAAGCAGAGAAAGGCAAAGAACTTACAGCAGAAGTGAGGTCGCAGGCCTTACCTCAGATTACAGCAACAGGTAACCTGAACGACAACCTGATGATACAGAAGAGCCCCCTTCCTGGCGAGATCATAGGAAGACCAGGTGAAACGATCCTGGTTGCATTTGGCCAGAAATACACTGCGAATGCCAACGTACAGCTTAGTCAGCAACTTTTCAATCAAAGCGTATTTACCGGATTGAAAGCTGCAAAGGCTGGTGAAGAATACTATCAACTGAACGTTGACCTGAGTGAAGAGAACGTTTTGCAGATGGTTTCCTCAGCATACTACCAGGTACTGGTGAGCAGAGAAAAGATAGAGGCCATTGACGCCAACATCTCTTCTTTACAGCGGACGGAAAGAATATTGAGTGATCAGTATAAAAATGGTTTGGCTACCCGCATTGATGTAGACCGGGTAAAGGTAAGTCTAACCAACCTGCAGACACAACGGGACGAGCTGGCAAGGGCAGCCATTCAACAGGAGAACACGCTGAAGTACTATATAGGTATGCCGATAGGCGTGACCGTGGATATTCCGAAAGCAGAGCTCAACCGGATCGTAGAGAATGCAAACAGCATTGCCGATACGGTAAACGTTGCCGGACTGACCGAGTATGCCTTGCTTAAAAAGCAGGAAGAACTGCTGATCTATCAGAAGAAGTCAAGGGTGGCGGAGTATTATCCTAAGCTTTCCTTCATCACCAACTATTCGCAAAATGGGTTCAGCAACAAATTTGACTTATTTAAAGGTAACAGTACCGCGAACTGGGCACAAGCATCGGCGATAGGACTTAATATCTCCATCCCAATCTTTGATGGTTTCGGAAGAAGATCAAGAGTTAGACAGGCGCAAATCGAGATTGACCAGATTTCAGAGGACCTGAAAGACAACAGACAGGCGCTCAACCTCGCTTACAGCAATGCAAGACTGCAGCTGAATACCAGTGTAAGCACGATCAGGAACCAGAATGAGAATATGCGACTGGCGCGGGAAGTATTTACCAGCACGCAAAATAACTACAATAATGGTTTGGCATCGCTTACTGACCTGCTGAATGCGGAAACTGCTTTAACAGATGCACAGAACAGCTATACACAGGCGCTGCTTAATTATAAGCTTTCCGAAATACAGCTGATGAAATCAAACGGAAACATCAAATCTCTCATCAACTAGAATAAACATCTGCCAACGAGCTTCGGCTCTTTGGCTTTGATCATCAAAAACTAAATGGAATGAGCATGTCCAGGATTGAACAGGCTGATTCCAGTAACCGAAAAGACAAAATATACTCGAATGAAAAAGAATACACTGATTACGATTATTGCAGTAGTAGCGGCCCTCGTTCTGATAGGCTGGATACTTCAAAGCAACAAGAAAAAGAATGCAGCGAAGACTGCTGTTGTTGCGGAAGGAAGCAAGGGCGCCGTTGCCGTTAAGACTGCAAAAGTAGCCAGAACAGAGGTTGACCTTAACTTTTCATCTAACGGAACATTTGAATCTAACCAGGAACTTACGCTTTCTGCAGAGAACTCAGGCAGGGTAACGCGTATCGCGGTAGAAGAAGGTGACCGGGTGAGCAAAGGACAGGTTTTGGCCAGGATAGATAATGAGCTGCTGGTGGTAGACACGGAAACGGCTGAAGCAAATTACCAGAATGCAGTACGTGACCTTGCTCGCTATGAGAGTTCGTTTAGAACAGGCGGTGTTACGCAGCAGGCTTTGGAAAATGCACGTTTACGGGTGAAGACTACCCAGGCGGCAGTTCAGTCGTCCAGAAGAAAGTCTAGTGACGCCAACATTAAGGCACCGTTTTCCGGTGTGATCAACAAGCGCTCTATTGAGAGGGGATCTTATGTATCTCCGGGTACTGCATTGTTTGAGATCGTGGACGTTTCCAAGTTAAAGCTAAAAGTTACGGCCAACGAATCGCAAGTAGTGAACCTGAAGAATGGCGACGAGGTGGCGATCAAATCGAACATCTTCCCTGACAAAGAATTCAGAGGTAAGATCACTTTTATTGCAGCGAAGGCTGATAACAGCCTGAACTTCCCTGTTGAGATTGAACTGGCTAATACCGGTGCATCACAGTTAAGAGCAGGAATGTACGGTACAGCGGTCTTCCAGTTCCCGAAACAGGATCCTTTGCTGACTATTCCTCGGGCTGCGTTTGTGGGAAGTGTAAACAGCAACAAAGTGTTTATAATGGATGGCAACAAGGCTGTTGAGCGCAAGATCGTTGCAGGAAGAATATTCGGCGAAACTGTTGAAGTTCTGGAAGGACTTCAGGAAGGTGAGACGATCATTACCAGTGGTCAGATCAACCTGGTGAATGGAAGTCTCGTTGAGAATGTTAAATAATACAAACTAGTCAGATGAAAATTGCTGAAATATCGATCAAAAGACCCACGGTCGTGGTGGTACTGTTTACGGTACTCTCCATTCTGGGCTATATAAGTTATACGTCGCTCAGCTATGAGCTTCTTCCTAAATTTTCGCCTTCGGTTGTTTCGGTAACGACGATATATCCGGGAGCGTCACCGAGTGAGGTAGAGAATACGGTAACGAAAAAAATTGAGGACGCGGTAGCTTCGATGGAGAACATCAAGAAGCTGAACGCGACATCCTATGAAAGCCTTTCGTCGGTTGTTATTACGCTGAATAGCGGAACAGACGTGGATTTGGCATTGAACGATGCGCAAAGAAAGGTTAATGCCATCCTGTCAGAACTGCCTGATGATGCGGAGGCTCCTTCACTGAACAAGTTCTCTTTAGATGACCTTCCGGTGATTACAATGTCGGCTACATCTACGATGGATGATGCATCGTTCTTTGACCTGATGGACAACCGTATTGTTCCGACTATCTCGAGAGTAAGTGGAGTTGCTCAGGTGAACATCATCGGCGGACGTGAACGTGAAATCCAGGTAAGTATCGACGACAATAAGCTTCAGGCTTATAACCTGTCACTGCTTTCGGTGCAACAGACCATACAGGGTTCCAATCTGGACTTCCCGACCGGATCTGTAAAGACACAGGATCGTGATATCCTGGTTCGTCTGGCCGGTAAATACGCGACGGTAGAAGAACTGCGGAATCTGGTTATCTCTGACAAGAATGGTATACAGGTAAGGCTAGGTGATGTTGCTGACGTGCAGGATGCACAGAAAGATGTAGAGAAGCTGGCCCGCGTAGACAGGAAAGCGTCTATTGCATTGCAGGTGATCAAACAGTCGGATGCGAATGCGGTAGATGTGAGTAAGGGAATCCATACGATCATCGATAAGCTGCAGCAGGATTACAAAAAGGTTGGGCTAAATCTGGTGATTGCCTCAGACAGCTCTATATACACGCTTGAATCTGCAGATGCGGTTATCCATGACCTTATCCTGGCAGTTGTACTCGTTGCCTTTGTGATGTTGTTCTTCCTTCACAGTTTGAGGAACGCGGCGATTGTAATGGTATCTATTCCGGCTTCTTTGATTGCTACATTTATCGGAATCAGCCTGTTCGGCTATACACTGAACCTGATGTCGCTCCTTGGACTGTCGCTGGTTGTAGGTATCCTGGTGGATGACGCGATTGTGGTTCTGGAGAATATCTACCGCCACATGGAGATGGGCAAGAACCGGGTGAAAGCTGCTTATGAAGCGACGAAGGAAATTGGGTTTACGGTTACATCGATTACCCTGGTAATTGTAGTCGTGTTCTTCCCTATTGCCATCAGTACAGGTCTTGTTTCGGATATTCTGAGGCAGTTCTGCGTGGTGGTAATTATCGCAACGATGCTCAGTTTGCTGACCTCGTTCACGATCATTCCACTACTGTCTTCCCGTTTCGGAAAGCTGGAGCATCTTACTGGAAAGAATGTGTTTGAGCGTGTAATCCTGCGATTTGAAAGAGGACTGGACAAGTTCACAGCGTGGATCACGGGTATACTTACCTGGTCTTTGGGCCACAAGAAGACCGTACTGGCTGGAACGTTTCTGATGTTGGTGGCGTCTATAGCTTTACTTGCGACAGGATATATCGGGACGGAGTTCTTCCCGAAGAGTGACAGAGGAGAGTTTATTGTGCAGATTGAAATGCCTAAAGACGCTTCGATCGAGCAGACGAACCTGATGACATCTAAAGCAGAAAATCTCCTTAACCAAAAACCTGAGATCACTCGTATGATCACCACTGTTGGTCAGACAAGCGACGGAATGGGTGCGAGCCAATCCACAGCATATAAATCGGAGATTACGGTTCAGCTGGTGGAGCGTAAAGAACGTGCCGATCAGTCGGACGTCTATGCAGCAAAGGTGAGAAAGGAACTGTCTGCAAGCCTGGCGGGTGCAAAGATTACGACTACTCCGGTGAGTATCCTCGGTAGTGCGGAAAGAGCGCCTGTTGAGGTAATTGTGATGGGTCCGGATCTGCCGAGTGTAATGGAGTTTGCTGAAGTGGTACGTGGAAAAGTAGAGAAGATTGAAGGAACCACTGGAATTAAGCTTTCTGTTGAGAGTGGAAATCCGGAGGTGAAGGTTCAGGTTGACCGTGACAAGATGTCGTCGCTAGGACTCTCTCTACAGACCGTAGGTGCAACGATGCAGACGGCCTTTAGCGGTAATACGGACAGTAAATTCCGCCAGGGTGAGTATGAGTATGATATCAATATCAGACTTGATGACTATAACAGGCAGAGCATAGATGACGTGAGAGGTCTGACTTTCATCAATTCAAAAGATGAGCGTATTCGTTTGGAGCAGTTTGCTACGGTAACAGAAGGATCTGGCCCGAGTCAGCTTGAGCGTCAGGATAAGAGTACCAAGGTATCTGTTCAGTCTCAGGTGGTAGGACGTCCTACAGGTTCTGTCTTCACGGATATTGAGACCCAGATTAAAGACATGAAAAGACCTACCGGAGTGAGCTATGTATTTGGTGGAGATATGGAGAACCAGTCGGAAGGTTTCGGTACTCTGGGGATGGCATTGCTGATGTCGATCATCATGGTGTACCTGATCATGGTGGCCCTTTATGACAACTATATTTACCCGTTCGTGGTGATGTTCTCCATTCCGCTGTCTATCATCGGTGCGTTGCTGGCTCTTGCATTAACCAACAATTCGCTGAGCATCTTTACCATTCTTGGATTGATCATGCTGATCGGTCTGGTGGCTAAGAATGCGATCATCCTGGTCGACTTTACCAATCAGCAGAAGGCTGAAGGAAAGTCAACACGCGAATCTCTGATACTGGCCAACCATGCCCGTTTAAGACCAATTTTGATGACGACGATTGCGATGGTTATCGGTATGCTTCCTATTGCGATTGCATCGGGTGCGGGTGCCGAATGGAAAAATGGACTTGCATGGGTTATCATCGGAGGTTTGATGAGCTCGCTGTTCCTGACACTGGTTATTGTACCGGTTATCTACGAAGCATTTGATAATATTATGCATCGTTTAGGATGGGATAAGAAGGGCGACAATATTGAAGCGATGATGGTTGAACCTGATAAGAAGCAGGAAGAACTGGAAGTAGTTCACTAGTCGTTCATTCTGCTATACGGAAAGCTCAGAAGGGTTAACAACCTTTCTGAGCTTTTTTTGTCCACATCTTAGCAATGCAGCACAGGATAGTACAGGTTGCGCAACGGCTCCAATAGCCTTAAGTTTAACGACCTTTTTAGAACCTGAACTAAGCACCCGCGACTAACTGGCTGTAACGATGAGACAATATTTGAAGTTTTCGGATTCGAACTTATTGATTCTGCTCAAGCAGAATGATAGGCTTGCATTTGAAGAACTATATGAAAGATATTGGTCCAGGCTTTACTCCTCAGCCTATAGACGTCTGAGCAATCGGGAGGCTGCAGAGGAAATCGTTCAGGACATCTTCACGTCACTTTGGATAAAGCGGGCGGAACTTGTTATCCACTCCTCTTTCGAAAACTATCTTTATACTTCTGCTAAATACATGGTATTTGCATTCTTCCAGAAGGAATGTAATCGGAAGGCTTATGAGAGTTATTTTACATATGTTCATAACGGTGTGGATAACTCAACGCTTGAGGTGCTCGACTGGAATGAGCTGAAGCGGAACGTCAGTTCAGAAGTGGAGAAATTACCCGAGAAGTGCCGCAAAGTATACGAGCTTAGCCGAAAGGAATTCCGCACCAATAAAGAGATTGCTTTCTCATTGGGCATCTCTGAAAAAACTGTTGAAAACCATCTGACTCGTGCGCTGCGCACTCTCCGCGTAAACCTGAAGCACGCAGGAACTCTCCTACTGAGTCTTTTTATATCTTCTTTATAATTTTTCATTGCCGTTAGGGGGTAGAGCCTGGTTAACTCACTGTACTTATATACCAGTTATAAACTCTAAAGACCTGATGAAGATTTCACCCCTGCTTATTAAAAAGTACTTGAATCGGGAATGCAGCCCCGAAGAAGAGCAGGTTGTGCAGGAATGGTACGACTCTTTCGAAAAAGCGGACGAGCCAGCTGAGTTAATAAACGACGAGGAGCGAAATTCGATCAGGAAGAGAATTCTGGAAAATGTAAAAGATGAAATAAGTCGCCATGAAACCGGCGTACCAAAACCGGGTAATACCCGCCGGCTGTATTATGCGCTAGGGCTGGTTGCAGCATCGCTAATTATTGCACTGTCGGCTCTCAATCATCTGTTTATCAAAGAAGCTGATAAGAACAATATCGAAACTGTTTTTATTACCAATAACACCCGATTGCTGAAGAATGTTATCCTGCCTGACGGCAGCAGTCTATGGCTGAAGCCGGAAACAACCATACGTTATCAGCTCCCATTCGTTCAGAATTATCGGCGCATTGTGATGAAGGGTGAAACCTTCTTTGATGTAAAGCGAGATACCCTCCACCCTTTTATCATCCATACCGAGAAATTCGATACCCGTGTTTTAGGAACCAGCTTTAGCATCAGGGCTGACGGCAAAGCAGCTCCCCGGCTATCGGTAGTATCGGGCAAGGTATTCGTGTATACTCGTCAGGCTAAAGGCAAGCAGGTGGATGGCCTATATGTATTACCGAAACAAAAGGTGGTGTATAAGGAAAGTAAGCAGCTGCTCGAAAAAAGCAGTGGAACGGAGGCTGAACTTAGGATTTGGGAGCGGAAGTCGTTTGTATTTGATAACACCCCAGTATCAGAGGTTCTGGATGTACTCAAAACCAATTTCAATGTAAAGCTAATGGTCAGCAGTCAGGCAGTAAAAGCCCTGACATTAAAGGCTGATTTCACGGGATTGAGCCTGCCTGTGATACTCGATCTGATGAACAGATCTTTGAATATAAACCTCGGTTTCGAAGATGAGACGATAGTCCTCGCCAAAGAATAATAAACCTGAAATATAAACTAACTAAACATGACGTAAGATTTCCAAGCAAACTAACAATGTAAAAAAGGCTAAGAAGCGCGCACACACTTCTCAGCCGAAAAAACCAACCATAAAGACATGTACACCATGGTGTATAAGGTTTTTAATGTCTCATTTATAGCTAAATAAAACAATTAAAAGTATGAATTTTTATTTACACCCTTCCAAAGACTTTTGGTACATTATGAAGATTACACTAAGTCAGCTGTTGGCGGTAATGATCTTTTGCTGTGTTACTTATGCAGCTCCTGGCAAGGCTCAGGGGGTATTGAATACCGCAGTTAAGATCAACTATCCATCGGCAAAATTGAAAACGATATTATCGGGGATCGAGAGGTCTGCCGGTGTTAAGTTCGTGTATAGCGAGAACGTGATAGACGCTAACCAGGAGGCTTCTTATTCCGCCGAATCGGAGAAGCTGTCGGAGGTTTTGAGTGATCTTCTGAAAAGCAGGGGCATCACCTATCAGGTTGTTAACAATCAGATCGTGCTGAACAGAGCTACCGACAACGAAACTGCTGAAGCGTTAGCCAGACAGGAGGCAGCAGTGAAAAGCTCTGCCGCTGCTGCTGATATAACGCTTAGCGGCAAAGTAACGGACAACAAAGGAGAATCTCTCCCCGGTGTCAGCATTAAGATCAAGGGCACAAATATCGGTGCTGCCACGGGCGCCAATGGAACTTTCTCTTTAAGAGTTCCTACAGACCATGTAAACGGAACGTTGGTGGTCTCTTACATGGGTTTTACCACGAAAGAAGTGTCAATTGCAGGGAAAACGTCAGTGAACATTGTTCTCCTGGAAGATGTAAAGGCACTTGATGAGGTTGTGGTTGTGGGATATAACATTGTGAAGAAATCTGACGTTACAGGCTCTGTTGTAAGTGTTGGCGCGGAGGAGATCCGTTCAAGACCAGTACAGAACGCCCTGCAGGCTGTTCAGGGAAAAGCTGCCGGTGTGGATATCACATCAAACGAGCGACCAGGTGAAATGGGAAAAATCCTGATTCGTGGAGCCCGCTCGCTGAAGGCCTCCAACGACCCCTTGTATGTGGTCGATAACATTCCTCTCGCTGCAGGAGGTATTGAAGCGATCAATCCTAATGATATTGAAAAAATTGACATCTTAAAGGATGCATCCGCAACTGCTATATATGGCTCACGAGGTGCTAATGGTGTAGTATTAGTAACAACTAAAAGGGGAAAAGCGGGAAGTCTTTCTTTGAATTATGTTGGAACGGCCACTATTGAAAAGATGTATGACCGGACGGAAATGATGAACTCTGAGCAATATATCAAGTTCAGAAGAGACGCAAACCAGATCTACACCCCTACACGTGCTTCAGATTCTGCACTATTTGCTCAGGATAAATATGCGTGGCGCAATGTTCTAAAGGGTTGGGAAGGCGGAGTCTGGGATGGAAGCAAAGTTCCGACAACGAACTGGACCGATATGATGCTTGAAACCGGAATTACGCAGGATCATATTATCAGCGCGAGTGGAGGAACAGATAAGATGACTGCCTATGGTTCTTTCGGGTATCTATCACAGGGTGGAACTCAGCTAGGCCAGGACTATGAGCGCTATACCGGAAAGTTTAGTGCCGATCTGAAACCGGTAAAGTGGTTCTCCTTTGGAGGTAATATTACAACCACATACGGTATCCAGAACTACGGATTCGCCACAAGCAATGCAACCGGCCCTGGAAACCTATACTTCGCAGCTCAGGGCATGCTTCCTTATACTGTGCCTTTTGATGATAACGGAAACCGAATTAACTTACCAGGAAGCGATATCAATATTATCAATCCGGTAGGTGAAGATGAGTACAACATTAATGAAAGAAAGGTACTGCGTACTTTAGGTAGCTTGTACGCTGAAGTGAATATTATTGAAGGTCTTAAATACAGGGTGAACTTCGGCCCGGATTTTTACAATCTTCGTAATGGCCGCTGGGCAGACGCCAAGTCTATCAACAGAGGTGGTGGAGAGCCGAGTTCAGTAAATGAAGCGCAGCTGATTCAGAGAAATCGCTTTGCCTGGACGCTCGATAACTTATTATACTATAATAAAACCATTGCTGAGAAGCATGACTTCGGTATTACTTTGCTGCAGACAGCATCTTCCAACACCGAGGAAGGCTCTTCAATGATTGCGAGAGGATTGCCATGGACTAGTCAGAAGTGGAATAGCTTGAACTCGGTAAGTAACTTGTACTCCTTTGGATCTGATCTGGTAGAGAGTACCCTCACTTCTTACATGGGACGTGTGAATTATAGCTTCTCTGACAAATACCTGTTCACTGCATCTGCCAGATGGGATGGATCATCAAGACTTGCCGGCGGAAATAACTGGGATTTCTTTCCTGCTGCTTCCATAGCCTGGAGACTTGACAAAGAAGCTTTTCTAAGCAATACCCCATGGATCAGTCAACTTAAAGCCAGATTGGGAGTAGGTAGCACCGGAAATGCGGCTGTACCACCATATACAAGTAAGGGTGCACTGTCCACTCTCTATTACACCTGGGGTAATACGGTTGTTCCTGGTTACGTATCATCAGATCCTTCGTTGGCAGCTGACGACGTTATTTCTATGCCAAATCCTAATTTGGGATGGGAACACACCACTCAATGGAACATAGGATTAGACTTCGACTTTTTCAACGGAAGAATCAGCGGATCACTGGATGCGTACAAATCACGGACAGACGATTTGCTAATGTTAAGGAGCATAAACCCTATTAATGGCTATACAACAAGTTTGTCCAATATTGGTGTGACTGCTAATAAAGGGATTGATCTGTCACTTACTACAGTAAATATCAAGAAGTCAAACTTCGACTGGACTTCTACATTAAACTTTTCAATCAACAGAGACAGGATTGTTGAAGTTGCAAACGGAAGACAGGATGATATCACCAACAAATGGTTCATTGACGAACGTCTGGGCGTATTTTATGACTTTGTGAAGGAAGGAATTTGGCAAGACACTCCTGAGGACAAAATTGAAATGGACAAATTTAACGCAAACATCGCAAGCGCGAACAGCCATTTCAAACCGGGCAGTATCCGGGTAGCTGACCTAAATGGAGATTATAAGATTGATGCAAATAATGATAGAAAGATTGTAGGTCACCGCAACCCTGACTGGACTGCTGGTCTTACAAACTCTTTTACCTATAAAAACTGGGATCTGTCGTTCTTCATGTATGCCCGCTGGGGATTCCAGATAGAAACCGGTGCGGAGTCTCTGCAGGGACGTTTTGCTCAACGTGTTGTAGACTATTGGACACCTACGAATCCAACTAATAATTATCCTGCACCAAGATGGGCAAGTGCAGCCGGTGATACATACAAGAGTTCTATGAACTACCAGGATGGATCATTTATCAAAGTTCGCAATGTTTCTTTAGGCTACAATCTTCCAAAAAGCGCAAGCAGCAGACTGCATGTATCGAATGTTAAACTATATGCGCAAATCTTGAATCCTGGACTGCTCTACTCTAAAATCGACTGGATTGACCCGGATCTGGGTGGCTCTACATTCAACAGAGGATTTGTGTTCGGATTAAACGTTGGATTTTAGCTTTAACGATTAAAATAAATACCATGAACAGAATATCAAAATTACTATATACTACAGCACTATTATCAGCTACGCTGACTGTACCTACATCTTGCAAGAAGAGCTTTCTGGAAGAAAATCTTGTAACCGCCAGGAATGTGGATGACTTTAAAACGCAGAAAGGTTTAGATGACCTGGTGATAGGAATGTATCAGAGCCTTCGCTTCCATTTTAACTATGAGTGGGCCTATACGACGACCAGCTATGGGGCTGATGAGTTTTCAGTCGGAGGAGATCGGGGCATGCAGATGTGGAACTCCTACGATGCCAGCCTAAACTCTCTTACACCGCACGTTACCGACGTATGGAATAATATGTACGGTAACATCAATTCGGCTAACATCGTAATTGAGAATATTCCGGTTTATTACGGAGAGGGAGCTAACAAAAACACCAGATTAGGTGAGGGATACTTTATGCGCGCCTTCGACTACTTTAAACTGGTTAAACAATACGGAGGTGTACCCATTAAGTTGATTCCGTCAACCAGTATCGAAGAGGAGTTTACACGTAACTCTGCTCAGGAGGTCTTCGAACAGGTCATAAAAGATTTCACGGAGGCTTACACCCTGTTGCCTGATGCTCCAGCAGAGCCTGGCCGCATCACCAAGTGGGCAGCCGCTCACTTCCTCGCAAAAGCGTATTTAACGCGTGCAAGCGAACTATATAACGACTGGAACAGTGCCACCAGACAGAACGATCTCCAGGAAGCTATAAAGTATGCTGACCTCGTTATCAACAGTGGCCGTCATACACTAGCACCAAACTTCAGACAGATCTGGGAATACACAGATGTTGATGGTCCTAATGAAAAATTGTCCGAGATCATTTTGTCAGCACAGTTTTCGTCGAATACGGCAACTCAGGGCAGATACGGCAACCAGGTCCATCTATATTACCCATCGGTTTACCAAAACCTTGCAGGTATGCAACGGGATTTAGCTGGTGACCGTGAGTTTCAGAGACTAAGATCAACCGACTATGCACTCGACGTCTTTGATCGCGTAAATGATTCACGCTTCTGGAAAAGCTTCAGAACCCGTTATTTGAGTAACAGGCCGGCGAATGCGCCTGTATGGACTGCTCAATTGGCGCCTAGTCCAGAATTAGTGGGTAAACCGAAATTTACCGGCGGCCAGGAATCCATTCTGTACATTGTAAATAATGCCGGAGATACCCGATACACAAGTTCTGACCCGAATAAAGCAGACGTCAGTCTTCCAACAAACGTTGGAAGGCGTGCTCCACATATGTTTGTAAGGTACTTTGCAGGTGAGGCTCAATCGTTTGTTAACGCACACGGAAACTTCGGTAAGATTGACCCGACAAAGTTTGTTGCTCTATCGAAATTCATGGATGGTTCACGGGCAGACGTCGCAAGTCAGTTTGGAAGACGTGACGGAATTCTGGCACGTGTTGCAGAAACGTATCTGATAGCTGCAGAGGCTTACGGACGTTTGGGACAGTATGCACAAGCACTTCCTTACCTCAACAAAGTGCGCGAAAGGGCTGCTTTCAAAGCAGGAGAAGATCGCGCCTCTTATGCTGATGGTGGACTCGCATATAAAACCAATCCTGCAACAAACCCTTCAGCGTTTGTATCCTATTCTGACAAGAATACCTATTATGAATCAAATAATATAGCGGCGCCTATTACAGAAAGCACGGTCAATAACCTAACTCTCAAGAGTGCCGATGAGATATTTAATTCCAATAGTGAGATGTACGACAAAGTCGGAGCAGTATCTAACGGTGATAAGTTTATACACTTCATACTGAACGAAAGGTCGCGCGAACTGATGGGAGAGCTGATGAGATGGGAAGATTTAGCCAGAACAAAAACGCTGGTTAGCCGTGCTGTTGCGTTCAATGATGAAGCTAAACCTATTGAGAACAAACATTACCTTCGCCCGGTGCCACAAAGCTTCTTAGATTTGCTAAAGAAAGGTGGCAAGCTGCTCACTAACGAAGAAAAGGCAGCTATGCAAAACCCTAACTGGTAAGCGCAGAACAACATTCTATTAATCTTTAAAATTCAAACAGAAGGGCCTCATGGGATTTCATGAGGCCCTTCTGTTTCCTGGCACTACGCCAATAGAACCGAAATCCAATTTACCTTAATGGCGCAGTCAATTAGTTGCTGAGAAGATGTCGTGATCGTCGCCATGTTAAACTTCATCCTTAGTAAGCATTAGTTTTGCTATATTAGATTATACAACCATCATATGCCTAACAGACGATATTTCTTTATTTCAACGCTTCTGCTGAGCGCTTCAGTGCTTTTTATTTCCGCCTCAAACTTTACCAAGCGTGAGACACGTATACTCGTGTTTTTCAAGACTGCAGGGTTTTACCATAAATCTATCCCCATAGGGATTCGCGCTATACAGGAATTAGGCCGCAAGAATCAGTTTGAGGTAGACACAACTGCAAACTCCTCTGTTTTTTCTTCATCGACTCTTCATCAGTATGACGCTGTTGTTTTCTTGAATACAACCGGAGACATTATGGATGACGCAGAGCAAACTGGATTTGAGAAATACATCCGCTCAGGTAAAGGGTTTGTGGGCATCCATGCCGCTACAGATACAGAATATACATGGCCATGGTATAACAAATTAGTTGGGGCTTACTTCTCAAACCATCCTCATATTCAACCAGCAACCATACAGGTCATTAATAAAAAACATATATCTACAAAGTTCCTCCCAGCTTCATGGAAGCGGACCGACGAATGGTACAATTTCAAGAGTATCAGTCCCGACATAAAGGTTCTCGCAAATCTGGACGAATCCAGCTATTCGGGCGGCAAGAATGGCTCTCATCACCCTATCGCCTGGTATCACGAATTTGATGGAGGAAGAGCTTTTTACACGGGAGGAGGGCATACCGACGAAAGCTATACCGAGCCCCTGTTCCTAAAACACATCCTTGGAGGAATCCGGTACGCCACCGCTAAATAACTAATTAAACAAAGAAGACTACCTAATCAGGTAGCCTTCTTTGCTAATTCTCTACTAGACTAGCACCTTGTTCATTGCGGTGCTCTTCTTTAAATATGTATCGCTCTATTCTCTGTAGCTGCTAATGCCGCTTCTTTGAACGCTTCTGTGTAGGTAGGATGTGCGTGACTGATTCTACCAATGTCTTCTGCTGATGCTCTGAATTCCATTGCAACAACAGCCTCTGCAATCATATCTGCAGCACGGGGACCGATAATATGCACCCCGAGAATCTCGTCTGTAGACGCGTCTGCTAACACCTTTACTAAACCATCAGTATCCATACTTGCACGGGCACGACCGCTAGCCTTAAACGGGAAAGAGCCCAGCTTATACTTTGTGCCTTTTTGCTTCAGTTCTCCCTCAGTAGCACCTACACTCGCAACCTCTGGCCAGGTATACACAACTCCCGGAATCAGGTTATAGTTAATATGGGGCTTCTGTCCTGCTATCGTTTCTGCAACGAAGACACCTTCTTCTTCTGCCTTATGAGCAAGCATGGCACCTTTAACCACGTCTCCGATCGCATATACGCCTTTCACAGATGTTTCAAGATGTTCATCTACGGTAATCTTCTTACCACGATCTTCAACCTGAATCCCTATCTTCTCGAGGCCAAGTCCTTCTGTGTAGGCCGTTCTGCCGACAGCTACTATACAGTAATCGCCTTCCAGAGTAACAGTTTCTCCTTTCGGACTTTGAGCAGAGACGGTAACCTGATCACCCTCTACAGTTGCTCCGGTAACTTTGTGACTTAAGAGGAACTCAAAGCCGATTTTCTTCAGTGACTTTTGAAGTTCCTTGCCCATTGTAGTGTCCATAGTGGCAATTATGGAATCCAGGAATTCCACAACGGTTACCTTAGCACCCAGACGGGCATATACAGATCCCAGTTCCAGACCTATGACTCCTCCCCCGATTACAATCAGGTGTTTGGGAATCTCAGTGAGATTCAGAGCCTCTGTCGACGTGATGATCCGCTTCTTATCAATGGGCAGGAACGGAAGTGCTGTAGGTTTTGATCCCGTTGCAATAATCACGTTTTTTGAAGTGATCGTCTCCTGAGAGCCATCATTCTTCTGAACTACGATTGTATTCTTATCTTGAAATGAACCTACACCTGTATAAGAAGTGATTTTGTTTTTCTTCAGCAAATAAGTAATGCCGGATGTATTCTCCTGAACCACCTGGTTTTTTCGCGCAATCATCTGATTGATATCTACCTGAAGGTCCGTCAGATTAATTCCATGTGTTTGGAATGTATGAGCAGCGTTGTAAAAATGTTCAGAAGAGTCAAGCAGTGCTTTTGAAGGAATACAACCCACGTTGAGGCATGTCCCCCCAAATGTTTCGTATTTTTCGATGATAGCGGTTTTGAGTCCAAGTTGGGCACAACGAATGGCGGCTACATAACCACCAGGTCCGCTACCTATTACTGTAACATCGTATTGCATATTGAGTTTGTTTACTACAAAGTTAAGGTTCCTCCTCTAAAAAAGAGGTATTAAATGAGGGGATGTCGTTTAAATTCTGTCGTTCGGTCGAACAGGTACCTATAGGTATGATGCGTCTTATATATCTTTGCTCCAATCTGTTCCGCAATATGCATCATGCGGGGGTTAAAATCACCGATCCAGTTCATCTGCACCTCCTTATATGCGCCGCTCTTCAGCAAAGCGTTCGAAGCAGACACGATCATCGCAACCTCCACCCCTCTTTTTTGATGCTGAGGGATAACGCCGAAAACAAGCCCATACATCGTCTTACACCTTCGCGTAAGCTTGTTATACAGCAAACGCAACTTAACTGGCAGAGTCAGTTTACCTTTGGCATACTTTACAAAGAGCTGGTTCAACTCAGGGATGCTCAGAAAGAACCCTATTGGTTCTCCCTTATGATAGGCAAACCAGGCGATCTCTTCATCAATAACGGGTTTCATTGATCTGATCGTCTTATCAGCCTCCTCCTTCGTCATCTCACCTATCCCCTCGTGATTTACCCATGCGGTATTATAGACCGTACGAAAATCCTCTATAAACTTGTCGAGGTGCGATTTATCTACGGTCCTGAATTCATAGTCCGGATTTCTGAAGATCCGCTCCGCAACCGCATAGTAGGCCTTATTGAGCCGTTCCATGACATTCCGGAGGTAGGTATGCTGCTTGAAGAATACTTTGAAACCATATTCTTCAAAAAACGACTGGTAAACAGGCAAATTGTAATTGCAGCAGTAGGAAGGCGGGTGAAAGCCTTCTACAAGGAGTCCCCACCATCTTTCCCTGCTTCCGAGGTTTACGGGTCCGTCCATGGCCTCCATGTTCTTGGAAGCCAACCAATCTCTTGCAGCATCAAATAGCAGGAAAGCTGCTTCACGGTTGTCTATACATTCAAAGAAACCGATGTTGCCCGTGGGCTGATCAAAGGTGAACGCGGTATAGCGGTTAATAAAAGCTGCAATACGGCCGATTGTCTTCCCTCCCGAATCCCGGAGGATCCACCTGATGCAGTTATCTTCCTCATAGAACTTGTTTGTTTCCTCATGAAACACTGATTCAACATCACTGTCTAGAGGGCGGATATAATTGGGATCGTTTTGGTAAATGTACAATGGTAACTGTAAAAACTCATTTACATGAGCGGAATCTTTTACTACTATTAACTCCATTTATAGAGGGTTCTTTAATTCACAAACAAAACTATGATTGTTCCGGTAACTACCTTAAAATATCTGTTACCTATAGATTTTCTTTGTTCTACTGTAACATATTTCGTAACTTTCGTCTAAATATAGCTACACACTTATTTATTTCCACAAAGTTTCGGGCGGTGCGGCCCGGAGCTTTCTTTTTTTCTGCCTAAACTCAAAATTGCATCACATTTCTCCTCTCTTATTTACCCCGAAAGCCGCTTTGCGATCTATTTTATCGTTTGATAAATGTCTGGTGAAAAATCTTAGCCCCATCCGTCATATTCACCACCACTTACGGTTAACATTGGCGATAAAGCTGTGCAGATGCAGCTGCTCCCTCCCTGCGCAATCAACCATATATGCATTCGCCTCCAGCAAGCAATTACTAAGAAACGAAAAAGAGGCTGAATCGTTTAGAAACAGCCTCTCTTTTTTAATTTTGCTTTATGATTATACGCCCAGAAGAAGCCTTGCAGGATCTTCCAGCAATTGCTTCACTCTAACCAGGAAGCTCACAGACTCGCGACCGTCAATAATCCGGTGATCGTAAGATAACGCAAGATACATCATCGGTCTGATAACCACCTGCCCTTTGATGGCAACCGGTCTCTCAACGATATTGTGCATACCGAGAATGGCAGATTGAGGAGCGTTGATAATCGGAGTTGACATCATTGAACCAAATACACCACCATTAGTGATCGTGAAGGTACCTCCGGTCATTTCTTCAAGGGTAAGCTTATTTTCTCTTGCCTTTAACGCCAGACCTAAAACAGCTTTCTCGATTTCAGCAAGGCTCATCGCGTCAGCATTCCTTATTACCGGAACAACAAGTCCCTTCGGAGCCGATACAGCAATAGATACATCGGCGAAATCGCTATAAACAATCTCTTCCTTCTCTATTCTGGCGTTCACCGCAGGGAATTCCTTTAACGCTTCGCAAACTGCCTTGGTGAAGAACGACATAAAGCCAAGCCCTACACCATGTTTCTCTTTGAACTTCTCCTTATACTGAGCACGTAAATCCATGATCGGCTTCATGTCAACCTCATTGAATGTGGTCAGCATAGCCGTCTCACTCTTTACAGCAATCAGACGCTTTGCCACAGTCTTACGCAGAGGAGTCATCTTCACTCTCCGCTCGTTGCGTGATCCCGATACTACAGCAGCAGGGGCTGAAGCCGGTTCAGGCTTCTTAGCCGCCGGTTGAGCAGCAGCCTGCGCAGATGGCTTCTGTGCATTCATCGCATCTTCTTTCGTGATGCGACCTGCCACGCCTGATCCTTTTACTGATGCAGGATCAACACCTTTCTCTGCAAGAATCTTTCCTGCTGATGGAGATGGTGTTCCGGCTGCATAGCCAGGCGCTTTATCCGCAGCTGCCTGAGTAGAAGCTTGATTATTTGTTGCAGGTGCAGCAGCAGGCTTGCTTCCACCGGAAGCGATCTTGCATACTACATCTCCTATTGCAAGGGTAGCACCCTCTTCTGCAATATGGCTTAAAACTCCCGCAGTTTCTGCTGTAAGTTCGAAGGTAGCTTTGTCAGACTCCAGTTCAGCAATCTGCTGATCCATTTCTACAGTCTCGCCATCCGCTACGATCCACCGTGAAAGGGTAACCTCGGTAATAGACTCACCAACCGGTGGAACTTTAATTTCTACTTCCGAACCCGCCTGAGCAGGTGCCTTTGCGGTGCTTTCATTTTCTGAAGATTCAGCAGGGGCTTCAGCGGGACTTGCACCCTCTGCTTTAGCTCCAGATGCAGCTCCTTCTTCAATAGAACACACAACAGCACCAATTTCGAGAGTATCTCCTTCAGCAGCAATCACCTTAAGTGTTCCTGCAGCTGATGCTGTTAATTCAAAAGTTGCTTTATCAGATTCAAGTTCAGCGATAACTTCATCCATTTCAACGTGATCACCATCACTCTTCTTCCATTGCGACAAGGTTACTTCTGAAATCGACTCTCCTACCGGCGGAACTTTGATATCTAAACTCATAATGTTATTTTTATTTATACGACTAATCTACGTTAACCACTTTTTTGGTGGTTTTAATTACTGATTTCTTTACCTGTTTTCCGGCGGTGTCTTCAAATGCCTTACCGATAACATATAGCTGCTGCGAAACGTGCTGTTTAGCATATCCTGTAGCCGTGCTGCTGCTTTCCTTACGTGAAATCACCTTCAGGTCGATATCAATATTCCTGAATTTGCGGCAAAGGAACGGCCATGCACCCATATTTTCCGGTTCTTCCTGAACCCAATAGAATTCTGTTGCTTCGGTGTACTTGTTCTGTATAGCTTCCAGCTTCTTAATAGGCAAAGGATAAATCTGCTCCAAACGAACAATTGCTACATCCATCCGCGAGTCTACTTTCTGTTTTTCAAGCAAGTCATAATATACCTTGCCCGTACAGAATACGACGCGCTTAACGTCTTTAGCTTTTACCAGCGTATCGTCAATTACTTCCTGGAACTGACCATCTGTAAAATCTTCAATCGGACTCACACACAATGGATTTCTCAACAAGCTCTTCGGAGTGAAAACAACTAAAGGCTTGCGGAAATCACGCTTCAGCTGACGGCGCAGCATGTGGAAGTAATTAGCAGGAGTAGTACAGTTTGCAACCTGAATGTTGTATTCCGCACATGATTCCAGGAACCGCTCCATTCTTGCTGATGAATGCTCAGGACCCTGACCTTCATAGCCGTGTGGAAGCAACAGGACCACGCCGTTAGAACGTTGCCACTTCGTTTCCGCACTGACCAGGTATTGATCAAGAATAATCTGCGCTCCATTAACAAAATCACCAAACTGTGCCTCCCAAAGCGTTAACGACTGTGGGTTAGCCAGCGCGTAACCATACTCAAACCCTAACACCCCATATTCAGACAGGTGTGAGTTGTATATATCAAACTTAACAGGCTTGTCACCATTTTTCAATTGAAGTAATGGAACAAATTCCTCCTCCGAATCTTCAACTTTAACCACAGCGTGACGGTGAGAGAATGTACCTCTTTCCACGTCCTGCCCACTCAGCCTTACTCGGAAACCCTCACTCAACAGTGTTCCGTATGCAAGAAGCTCGCCCATAGCCCAGTCGAGAGAATTGTTCTCAACCATCTTCCTTCTGTCTTCGAAAAGCTTCTCAATCTTTCGGAAGATCTTCTTATCCTTAGGGAGCGTAGTAATCGTATCAGCAATCGATAGCAGCTCTTCTCTCGAAACAGCGGTCTGCGCAGGGATGTCGAAATCTTCAGGAGTTGAAGACCTCAATCCTGACCATGCACCCGAATACATCGGATTTGGCTCATATACATTGCTCTGCTTCGACTCATTAAGGCGTTCCTGCAAAAGATTCCGGAAATCCTTTTCCATCTCCTTGGCAAGGTTGGCATCAACTGTTCCATTGTCCATGAGTTTCTTGTTATAAATCTCTCTCGGATTAGGATGCTGCTCAATAGCCTTGTAAAGAAGCGGCTGTGTGAACTTAGGCTCATCCGACTCATTGTGACCGTATCTACGGTAGCACAAAATATCGATGAACACATCATTCTTGTATTTCTGGCGGTATTCAACTGCGATATTGATAGCATAGATAAGCGCCTCCACATCGTCCCCATTCACATGGAACACCGGTGAAAGCGTCAGCTTCGCGATATCAGTACAGTAAGTTGATGAACGGGCATCCTTGAAGTTGGTCGTAAACCCTACCTGATTGTTGATCACCAGGTGAATAGTTCCCCCAGTTTTGTAACCATCAAGCTTAGCCATTTGCAGAACCTCGTACACGATACCCTGTCCTGCTACCGAAGCATCACCATGGATCAATATAGGAGCAAGCTTTGTATTGTCGCCGCCGTATTTGAAGTCGATCTTCGAACGGCTGATTCCTTCAACGATCGGATCTACCGTTTCCAGGTGAGACGGATTCGGACATAAGCTCAAATGAACTTTTCTGCCCGACTTGGTTTCCACGTCTGTAGAAAAGCCGAGGTGATACTTTACGTCTCCTCCGTATGACTTTGTTTCATCATACCCCTTACCCTCAAACTCAGCGAAAATATCTTTATAGGTCTTGTTCATGATGTTGGCAAGCACGTTCAGACGGCCACGATGTGCCATACCGATAACAAACTCTTCAACACCCAGATCAGCACCTCTCTCAATCACAAAATCCAGCGCCGGGATGAGACTCTCAGCGCCCTCTAGTGAGAAACGCTTTTGACCCAGGAACTTTGTACCCAGGAAATTCTCAAACACAACTGCTTCGTTAAGCTTTTTAAGAATTCTTTTTTTGGTATCCAGAGGAAGGTTAGGCGTGTTCCGCTCTGACTCCATCCTCTTTTTAAACCAGGCCATCTTCTCCGGATTCCTGATATAAACAAACTCAGCACCGATAGACTGGCAATAGGTTTGTTCCAGCAGGGCGTGGATATCACGCAGCTTCGCCGGGCCCAGGCCAACTTCTACACCAGCATTAAATACGGTGTCCAGATCGCTTTCGCTCAAGCCAAACGTCTCAAGCTCCTTGCCTGGAAAGTATTTCCTACGTTCACGAACCGGGTTGGTATTGGTAAACAAGTGTCCCCTTTGTCTGTAGCCATAGATCATGTTCATCACATTGATCTCCTTCAACAAATTCTGTGGTGTTTCAGAGGCACTAACTGGCTCCGATTCTCTTCCAAAATCGAAACCTTCAAAAAATTTCTGCCAGCCAAAATCTACTGATTCCGGATCTTCCTTATATGACTGGTACAGAGAATCTATATAAGATGCGTGTGCATTACTTAGGTATGACAGATTGTCCATGAATATCAAATCTTAAGATAGGTCAAAAATAAAAGTTTAACCTCATAAATGAGAAAGTATTTACTTGTAATATTGTTTTTAACATTAAAAAACGAACTACCCTGCATGTAGAATTTCTAATCTACGCTTAATCTGCGGATCGAGCGCTATATCTTCAAACTTTTGATTTTCATGCTTTCCACACGAAAACAGACCACGCTCCAACGCCCGGTTTCCCCATATCAGAGCAGGCGAAAAGTTAAGGGCTTTTTCCTCAAAATAGGCGTACCCTGCAGACCAGCGGACTTTCATTTTCCTGATCAGGCACGATGACAAAAACATGTTGCAGCGCTCACTGATATAGCCTGTCTCATTCAGCTCCCTGATGCAGGCATCTACCAAGAGATCTCCCGTATTGCCACTCTTCCATTTATTGTAGCGGTTTCGTTCAGCAGGCGTCAGGCTTTCCGGAGACTCTTCATCCTCTGTACCATGCTTCTTCAACATGAAGCGATTATAGTCCCTCCAGCGAAGTTTGTTTACTATCCGCGTATTCAGCTCCGACTTGATCGGGAGCCGCTCCCTAGCCGTCCAGTAAACCTTTCTCGGCGACAAACAGCCCAACGATAACCAGGGACTCAGTATCAACTCCACACCAGCCCTTCCGCTTCTGTCTGTCTTCATCGTACTGGCATGAGCAGACAAAATCTCTCCCAGTGCTTCCAGGCCCTCTGCTTCACCTCCCTGGATAGGTGTTTCTTCCAGACTTCCGCTCTTCATCACACCAAGACTTTCCTCAGCGGGTAGATCTCCCCAATGAATATCCGCAGGAACGTTAATCTTCTCTGGTGAAGGGAATGGCTGACGTACCGTGCTTTCTCGCTCAATCTTTCTTTTGAAAAGCAGAAAGTCGTCCGGAATGTTTTTAATAGGGAAAGGAAGGTCTTCCTTGTGGAATAAGGTATGACCTATAAAGTGTTTTAAGTTGATCTTTATCTTCCAAAGCTGGCTTTCAACAAGCTCTGAAATGGATGTCTCTTGTCCGCCAACCTCGCGGTGATGATACACCTCCGATACATGGTATTGCTTGCAGAGTGCAGGCAGCACTTCCTCCGGATGCCCTGCCGTGATGAGCAAATCACCGCCCAGTGCCTGAAGTCCCTTTCTAAGGCTAGCCACACTTTGAAGTAAAAACCGTGTTCTCAGGTATCCGCTCCGCTGTGTGTCGTAGATAGTCTTTCCGAAATACCGGGGATCGAAACAATATACAGGAAGGATATTATCCCCACGGACAATAGCCTCCGTAAGCATTTCATTATCGTGAATTCTCAGATCATTGCGAAACCAGATAAGTATGGTTTTTTCACTCATATCCGTAGCGTGTCATACAGAAGGCAATTTACTTAAAAAAACACCATTCACTCAGTACTCCACGCGCTTCTCACATGATCTTTACATCGAAATAACAAAAACAAGAAAATCAAACGTCTGAATGGTATGGCGACTTAGCACAGTGCATCACCAAAGCACGAAGAGATGAAGAAAAGGACCGCTCCCTACGGCACTCTGAACCCGGCGAGCATCACCAAAGGTCTGAAAAGCTGTACCGGTCGCAGGAAAGCCTCTGGCTAAAGAAAAAGGAAAAGTCTTCCTTTTCTTGAAAATTAAAGCTAAATTTAAGTCAAACAGCCAATTTATGAAGACAGTAAACGCCATCCTCAAACAAAAAACATCTCAGGTCTATTCGGTTCCTTCCACTATCTCCGTATTTGATGCGCTGACAGAAATGATGGAAAAGAACATCAGTGCACTTCTTATAATAGACGATGGACGACTTACTGGAATTTTCACGGAGCGGGACTATGCACGGAAGATTGCACTTCAGGGGCGCTCATCTAAGGACACCCTCCTTTCAGAAGTCATGACCGGCAACCCCATGACCATTACGCTGAATGATGAGCTCGATTATTGCATGCAGCTCATGACCGACAAACACATCCGGCACCTTCCCGTTCTCGAGAACGACCAGGTCGTTGCCATGATCTCCATCGGCGATTTAGTGAAGGCGATTATCGAAACTCAAAAAGACACTATTAAACAGCTCGAAGGATATATCAACAGCTAAGGCTTCAGCTCTTTTAGCTTGTCATAGTCCATCAACAGTCGGCTCACAACCCGATTGTTCTCCAGGTGCTCTGTTACGATCTCATCGACGTCACTCAGCTGCACATGGGCGTAAAATACCCCTTCCGGGTAAACAACCAGGGAAGGTCCCATTTCACATGCCTCCAGGCAGCCTGTCCGCTGTGCGCGAATCTCAGTCTGCAGCCCCCGGTCCTTGATTGCTTTCTTGAAAGCTGCAACCAGAGCCAGCCCATGACTCTCACCACAGCATACCCTCGAACCCTCCGGACGCTGGTTCGTACATATAAAAACGTGTTTTGAATACAGCATAAAACAAATGTACCATTCTAAAGTTAAGATTAAAATATGTCGTCAACAGTACTCATCACAGGTGCGAAGGGACTGATCGGTGTGCCCCTTGTAAACTTACTTCTTTCACAGGGTAAGACCATTCATACGTTAAGCCGCACTCCAACGAATAAAAATCCCTCTATAAAAGAATTTGGTTGGGATACGGAGAACGGCTACCTGGATGAGCGGAGTCTCGAAGGTGTTGAGGCTATCATTCACCTCGCCGGTGAAAATATCGGAGAGAAACCGTGGACCAATAAACGCAAGCAGCAGATCATCTCAAGCCGTACAAAATCGCTGCAATTACTGTCCGGCGCAATACGATCTACTGCCGGGGCAAATGTAAAGACCCTAATATCATCATCAGCAGTCGGCTTTTATGGCGATCGGGCGGATGAAATTCTAACGGAAGACACTCCCGCCGGAACAGGCTTCCTTGCTGAGACATGCGTGGAGTGGGAACAGGCCGCAGATCGTGCCGCAACGGCAGATCTCAGGCTGGTCAAACTCCGCACCGGGGTAGTACTCGCTACCGCGGGAGGAGCACTCCCCAAAATTGCGGGACCCATCAAAGCGGGCTTTGGCACAGTACTCGGAACAGGCAAACAGTGGATGCCCTGGATCCACATAGACGATGTGGTTCACGCGTATGCACATGCATTGGAACATGACCTGGTGAAAGGTGCCTATAACTTAAGCAGCCCCCATCCAGTCACCAATCAAGCATTCACGCAGGAGGTTGCCAAAGTACTGAGGAAGAATATCTGGCTTCCACACGTTCCTGAGCTAGCGCTCAGGATTGCATTGGGCGAAATGAAGGCCATTGTGCTCAGCAGTAACCGAACCGACTCTGCGAAGCTTCAGCAAACAGGATTCAATTTTCGCTTTTCGCATCTGCCAGACGCGTTACTCGATCTTTATGGATAGGCAGGAAATCAACGTATTCTGGTTTAGACGGGATCTTAGGCTCGACGACAACACTGGCCTGAATATGGCCCTCCAGTCCGGCTTGCCCGTTCTTCCCGTCTTTATTTTCGATCCCCTCATCCTCAACAAACTTGAAGACCGCGAGGATGCCCGGGTCTCCTATATCCACAAGTCTCTTAAAACCATCAACGAGCAGTTAAATAAACTGGGATCGTCTCTGCGCGTCCTGCATCAAACGCCTCTGGAAGCTTGGAAGCATATCCTCGACCATCACCAGATCCATACGGTATTCACAAACTCAGACTATGAGCCCTATGCCAGACAACGTGATCAGGCAGTGGCCGACCTGCTGAAGCAAAAGGGCGTGCAGTTTTCAGAACACAAAGACCACGTCATCTTCGAGAAAGATGAGATACTCAAAAGCAACGGCGAACCCTATACCGTGTTCACGCCCTACAAGAACAGGTGGTTGGAAAAGTTCCTTGGAAAAGCCCCTTTTACGATCCAGCCCGCAGCCAGGCGGACAGGCAATCTATTTCCCTGCATTTACCCCTTTCCTGAGCTGGAAGCTATTGGATTTATGCCGAGCTCCCTCCGCGTGCCCCGAGTCAATTATACCAGCATCAACAAGGGTTATGAGCGCAGTCGCGATATCCCTTCCATAGATGGCACAGCAAGAACGAGCGTACATCTCCGGTTCGGCACCATCAGCGTTAGGGAAGTGGCCATGCATGCCGTTCATAACCATGCTGACACCTGGCTGAACGAACTGATATGGCGCGACTTCTATTCCATGATCATCTGGCACTTCCCGAACACCGTCAATGAGTCGTTCAAGAAAGCCTATGACAATATCCGGTGGCGAAATAACGAAGAGGAGTTCAAAGCATGGTGCGCAGGCAAAACAGGCTATCCCATTGTTGACGCGGGCATGCGTCAACTAAACGCCACCGGCTGGATGCATAACCGGGTAAGGATGATCACGGCCAGCTTCCTCTGTAAGCACCTGCTTATCGACTGGCGCTGGGGAGAAGCCTACTTCGCACAAAAACTGTTGGATTATGATCTCGCTAGTAATGTCGGGGGCTGGCAATGGGCCGCTGGTAGCGGAAACGATGCGGCGCCATACTTCCGGATCTTCAATCCCGAGCTGCAGATGAAGAAGTTCGACCCACAACTACAGTATGTCAAGACCTGGGTGCCTGAGTTTAACGATCCATTTATGTACCCCAAGCCGATAGTGGATCACAAGATTGCGCGTGAACGTGTATTAACGGAATATAAACGGGCACTTGCCGGGCCTTAACATGCAAAAATGATATTAATCAAATTTCACACAACAAGCGGCTATAGCTTGATACTTGAACCCATAATAATTATTTTAGACGAATGAAACCCACATTACTTATACTAGCCGCTGGCATGGCCAGCCGCTACGGAAGCATGAAACAAGTTGACGGATTCGGACCCAATAACGAAACTATTATTGACTATTCCATCTACGATGCAGTTCGTGCTGGATTCGGTAAAGTATGTTTTATCATCCGTGAAGAATTCCTCGAGAGCTTCAAAGGTATTTTCGAGCCAAAGTTAAAAGGCGTAGTAGAGACAGATTACATCTTCCAGAGCTACGACCTCAGCAAATACGGAATCGACAAACAGATCGAAAGACAAAAGCCCTGGGGAACAGGACATGCGGTACTTGAAGCTGCAGGTAAAGTCAATGAACCATTCTGCGTAATCAACGCAGACGACTTCTACGGATACGACGCATTCAAAAAGATGGCTGATTTCCTTACAAATGAAGTAAGTGACGAAAAGTACTCCCTGATCGGCTATGAGGTAGACAAGACGCTTTCTGAGCACGGTGCCGTGTCAAGAGGTATCTGCCTGGTGAACGAAGAAGGTAACCTGCAGGAAATAAATGAGCGCACGAAGGTATACGCAAAAGACGGCGTTATCGTGTACGAAGACGAAGCCGGAAACACTACGCCCCTGCATGATGATGCCAGAGCATCTATGAACTTCTGGGGCTTTACCCCTGCCGTATTTGAGCAGACTAAGCCGCTTTTCAAAGCATTCGTGCAGGAAAACGAGTCAAACCCAAAAGCAGAGTTCTTTATCCCGTTGATGGCTGAAGCACTAACTAAGAACGGTACAGCTGTATTTAAGGTAATCCCGACATCATCTAAGTGGTTCGGCGTAACTTACAAAGAAGACAAGCCTATCGTTCAGGAAAGCCTTTCCAAACTGGTAGAAGACGGAACATACCCTTCCAAACTTTGGCAGTAACAGATTCACCAGAAATGACAATAGCAAACAGGCTGCTTCCCTTACCGGAAGCAGCCTGTTTGCTTTAGAGCCTTCACCTGTTCATACGGAAACAGCTAAACGCAAAAAGGCCGGTTAGATCTTATTCTAACCGGCCTTTTCATATCGGAGAATAAATCCCCTGGAATCTTATTTAGCTGGCTCTTCAGCTGCGTCAGCTGCTGGAGCTTCTGCTCCCGGAGCTTCTTCAGCTGCAACTGCAGTTTCAGCAGCAGGCTCAGCTTTCTTAGCTTTAGAACCACGTCTACGAGTAGACTTCTTCTCAGCTGCAGCAGGAGCTTCTGATTTGTAAGTTTCGTTGTAGTCAACTAACTCGATCAAAGCCATCTCAGCGTTATCACCAAGACGATTTTGTAACTTGATAATACGGGTGTAACCACCTGGGCGGTTTGCAACCTTAGCAGCTACATCGCGGAAAAGTTCAGTAACTACATCTTTATTCTGAAGGTAGCTAAATACAGTTCTACGTGAGTGAGTAGTATCGTTTTTAGATTTTGTAATTAACGGCTCAACGTAAGTACGAAGTGCTTTAGCCTTAGCTAAAGTAGTCACAATACGTTTGTGCTCGATAAGCGAAGAAGCCATGTTAGACATCATCGCTTTACGATGACTGTTAGTACGGCCTAAGTGATTGATTTTTTTTCCGTGTCTCATTGTTTGTTAAATTTCCGTGCCTATACCGTTCCATTTCTGCGGAGGATTTATAAGCACGTCGCTTATTTATAATAAAGAGAAGATTTATTCTTCGTCTAATTTGTATTTAGATAGATTCATACCAAAAGAAAGACCTTTTGATTTTACCAGATCCTGAATCTCAGTCAATGACTTCTTACCAAAGTTTCTGAACTTCAGCATGTCTGCCACGTCATAAGATACAAGGTCAGCCAGTGTGCGTATGTCAGCTGCTTTCAAACAGTTTAAAGCACGAACTGAAAGATCAAGGTCAACAAGCTCAGTCTTCAGGATCTTGCGCATATGAAGGATTTCTTCATCTACTTCCTTAGTTTCCTCTTTCGCCTGAGCCTCTAGCATGATGTTCTCATCAGAGAACAACAAGAAGTGGTGAATTAATATCTTAGCTGCCTCTTTAAGGGCATCTTCCGGGTGAACTGACCCGTCAGTTGTAATATCAAGAACTAACTTTTCATAATCCGTCTTTTGCTCAACACGGTAGTTCTCGATAGTGTATTTAACATTCTTGATTGGAGTGTAAATAGAATCAATAGCGATAACACCTACATTGGCATCCGGATTCTTGTTTTCTTCTGCAGCAACGTAACCGCGACCTTTATTAACTGTAAGCTCTACTTCAAGAGTTACAGACGATTCCATATTACATAATACAAGTTCAGGATTTAAAACAGTAAAATTAGTAGAGAACCTGGTAATATCACCTGCTTTAAACTGCTCCTGACCATTAATGATTACGTAGATCTTTTCGCTATCACCTGCATCACCTGATTTCTGAAAACGAACCTGCTTTAAGTTCAGGATGATCTCAGTAACATCTTCTACAACACCTTTGATAGTTGAAAACTCATGAGAAACACCTGAAACACGTACAGACGTAATTGCATATCCCTCTAGAGAAGACAATAGAATACGACGTAAAGCATTACCGATGGTAACACCGAAACCCGGCTCTAACGGACGAAATTCAAACGTGCCGTCGAAATCCGTTGATTTCTGCATGATAACTTTATCTGGTTTCTGGAATGCTAAAATTGCCATTTATATTCAGTTAAATGTTTTGAACTGTATGTATAAAGCAGTCCCGATAAGATCAGGACTGCTGTAATGATTACTTAGAGTATAACTCGACGATAAGGTTTTCCTTGATGTTCTCAGGAATCTCATCACGATTTGGGTAGTTAAGGAACTTTCCGGTGAAAGAATTTGCATCCCAATCTAACCAAGGGTATCTATTTAGTTTACGTCCGGCAACAGAGTTTGTAACTGCTTCAAGAGACTGTGAACGCTCACGGACAGCAACAACATCACCAGCACGCAGAGAGTATGAAGGGATATTCACAACTTCACCGTTAACAGTGATATGTTTGTGACCTACAAGCTGACGTGCAGCTGAACGTGTAGGAGCGATACCTAAACGGTAAACTGTATTATCTAAACGGGCTTCAAGCAATTTCAACAGTAACTCACCAGTGATTCCTTCTCTGGCAGATGCCTTGTGGAACAGGTTTTCGAACTGACGCTCTAATACTCCGTAAGTGTATTTTACTTTTTGTTTTTCCATCAGCTGGACAGCGTACTCAGACTGCTTTCCACGACGCTTTGAAGCACCATGCATTCCAGGAGGATAATTTTTTCTTTCTAATGCCTTATCAGGACCGAAGATCGGCTCTCTGAATCTACGCGCAATTTTGGATTTTGGACCAGTATATCTTGCCATTTTGTTCTGTTTAAAGTATCATGCAACCTGTAGTTGCAGAATCTTATCTTTAAAATCGATTAATTAAACTCTTCTTCTTTTTGGAGGACGACATCCGTTGTGTGGAAGAGGAGTGATATCTCTAATTGTAGTCACTTCAATACCTGAGTTCTGAAGAGTACGGATAGCTGACTCACGGCCAGATCCAGGACCTTTTACAAATACTTCTACTTTACGCAGACCTAAATCAAAAGCCACTTTTCCACAATCAGCAGCAGCTTGACCTGCAGCATACGGAGTGTTTTTCTTCGAACCCTTGAAACCCATCTTACCAGCTGAAGACCATGAAATAGCCTGACCCTGTAAGTTAGTTAAGGTAATGATAATGTTATTAAAAGTAGCGTTAATGTGTGCCTGACCGATTGGCTCGATTACAACAATACGCTTCTTCGTTACTTTTTTATTCTTAGCCATTATTGGTATTATTTAGTAGCCTTTTTCTTGTTAGCAACTGTTTTACGTTTTCCTTTACGGGTACGGGTGTTGTTCTTGGTTCTTTGTCCACGAACAGGAAGTCCCTTACGGTGACGCAAGCCTCTGTAACATCCGATGTCCATTAAACGTTTGATGTTTAACTGCACTTCAGAACGTAAAGCTCCTTCAACCTTAACTTCGTCGTTAATGATCGTACGGATCGCTGTTAATTGCTCATCGGTCCATTCTTCAACTTTAACCTCACGGCTGATACCTGCCTGATCTAAAATGCGCTGTGCAGTAGACCTTCCGATACCGAAGATGTAAGTAAGTCCGATCTCTCCTCTTTTGTTTCTTGGTAAATCAATACCTGCTATTCTTGCCATATTTCTTTGAATGTTTGATTGATTGAATGAAAAACAGAATCGATGCTAACAGTTAACTGATCATCTACCCGGCCGACACTCAACAAATTATTTTATCCCTGGCGTTGTTTATACTTAGGGTTCTTCTTGTTAATTACATAAAGTTTTCCCTTACGGCGAATTATTTTGCAGTCCGCACTGCGCTTCTTTATGGATGCTCTAACTTTCATCTTATTTATATCTGTAAGTAATTCTACCCTTTGACAAATCATATGGAGACATCTCAAGCTTCACCTTATCACCAGGTAAAATCTTGATGTAGTGCATCCGCATCTTTCCTGAAATATGGGCGATGATCTCATGACCATTTTCCAATTCCACGCGAAACATTGCGTTTGACAATGCTTCCTTTATGATCCCGTCTTGTTCAATAGAGGCCTGTTTAGCCATATTTTATTGATTTCTATTTAATTAACTCCAAACATTTGGGGTTGCAAAATTAAATAAAATATTTAGTTTATTTTAGTTATTATAATAATTATTATATACTAACTTTTTAAAACCTCATCAACATAGTCAAATGTCGACAAAATATCCGCTTTTCCTTTGCGTATCGCCACGGTATGCTCGAAATGGGCCGAAGGCTTGCCATCTATTGTACTGACAGTCCAGCCATCTTTCCAGAACTTCACACCGGCTTTCCCCAGGTTGATCATCGGCTCGATAGCGATCACCATACCTTCTTCCAGCTTCATACCCGTTCCACGTTTACCATAGTTCGGAACTTCCGGCTTCTCATGAAGTTTAAAACCAACACCATGACCAACAAGTTCTTTTACTACACCGTATCCGTGTTTTTCCGTGTACTCCTGAACAGCGTACCCGATATCCCCAATCCGGGAACCGACCACAGCTTTTTCAATACCGCGGTATAATGATTCCCGCGTAATATCTAAAAGCTGACGAACTTCCGGATCAAT
This sequence comes from Arcticibacter sp., assembly GCF_053551015.1. Classification (NCBI taxonomy): domain Bacteria; kingdom Pseudomonadati; phylum Bacteroidota; class Sphingobacteriia; order Sphingobacteriales; family Sphingobacteriaceae; genus Arcticibacter; species Arcticibacter sp. The sequence goes on from NZ_JBMQOB010000023.1 coordinate 83,450, forward strand.
CTCTCCCACTGCGAACGTAAAAGCTGAATCGCCCACAAAATTGTTCAAAACCGCACCGCAATCAATTGATATTACATCACCCTCGCGCAGTTCATCATTCCCAGGGAAGCCATGAACCACCCGGTCATTCGTTGAGATACAAAGAGAATATGGAAAACCGTTATAATTGAGGAAGGCTGGAACACCCTTATGATCTCTGATGAAGGTTTCAGCAACCCTATCCAGCTCTATAGTTTTAACGCCCGGCTTAACCAGGCGTCCAACTTCGGCGAGAGTTTTTGATACGAGGAGCGCGCTCTCTCGTATCAATTCAATCTCTTCGTCCGTTTTAAATTTTATTTTAGACATTAGTTCTGATTAAATCACAGACCCTGACGCGCCTGTATCAGCAGCAACCGGAGTGCGGCCTTTTAATCTGCCTGTCTTCATCAAACCATCGTAATGACGCATCAGGAGATGGCTCTCAATCTGCTGTAAGGTATCCAGAACAACACCCACTAAGATCAGCAGCGATGTACCGCCGTAGAAGTGAGCAAAGTTGCTGTTTACACCCAATACGATAGCGATAGAAGGAAGAATCGCGATCGCTGCAAGGAAGATAGATCCTGGTAATGTGATCTTGGAGATCACAGAATCGATATAGTTCCCTGTAGCAATACCCGGCTTAATACCCGGAATAAAACCGCCGTTCTTTTTCATATCATCTGACATCTGAACAGGGTTAACTGTGATGGCAGTGTAGAAGAAGGTAAATGCAATGATCAGCAATGCAAAGGTCAGGTTATAGGCAACAGATGTATAGTTGCTTAACGATGCTAAAACCGGACCTTGGGCCGCAGGGAAAAACTGTCCCAGCGTAGTCGGAATAAACATCAGCGCCTGAGCAAAGATGATAGGCATTACACCGGCAGCATTAACCTTTAAAGGAATATACTGACGAACGCCGCCATATTGCTTGTTACCAACGATCTTCTTTGCGTACTGAACCGGTATTCGTCTGACTCCCTGAACCACAAGAATAGTAAACACCACAACAAAGAACAATGCTGCAATCTCTACGATGAAAGGAATGATCCCTCCTAGTCCGTTGAGTCTTGAATCAAACTCGGTAATAAATGCACCAGGTAACTGGGCAATAATACCTACCATGATAATTAAAGAAATACCGTTACCAATACCCTTATCCGTAATCTTTTCACCTAACCACATCACAAATAACGTACCCGCAGTGAGAATCACCATCGAGGATATTGTAAACAAAGGCTCAGCCAGTAATCTGGCATCAGGAGTGATCTGCGTACGTACGTACCCGATAGCCTGCAAGAGCGTGATCGCTACTGTCAGGTAACGGGTAATCTGAGTAAGTTTCTTCCTACCACTCTCCCCTTCTTTTTGCATCTTCTGAAAGTACGGCACAGCAATACCTAAAAGCTGCACAACAATCGATGCGGAAATGTAAGGCATAACTCCAAGGGCGAATATGGATGCCCGGGCAAATGAACCTCCGGCAAACATGTTTAAAAGCCCCAGGATACCTTCCCTGGCTTGTTGATTATCCAATGCTGTAGCGCTAACGCCCGGAAGCACAATAAATGATCCTACACGGTAAATCAAAAGAAATAAGAGTGTGTTTAAAATACGCACTCTTAAGTCTTCAATCTTCCAAATGTTGGAAAGGGTAGTGAATAACTTCTTCATTAATTAATTATAATTTAACAATTGCACCACCAGCTGCTTCGATTGCTTTCTGAGCTGTAGCTGTAAAAGCATGAGCGGAAATATCAAGCTTAGCCTTCAGTTCACCTCTTCCAAGGATCTTCACAAGGTCATTCTTAGATACTAATCCGTGCTCTTTCAACGCAGCGAAGTCGATAGCTGTTAAGCTGAACTTCTCAGCGAGGGCTTGAAGAACATCTAAGTTAATACCTACGTATTCCACACGGTTGATGTTTTTGAAACCAACCTTAGGTATACGACGTTGCAAAGGCATCTGACCTCCTTCGAAACCTACCTTAGATGAATATCCTGAACGGGAACCGGCACCTTTATGACCGCGGGTGGAAGTTCCACCGCGACCAGAACCCGTACCACGTCCGATTCTCTTTTTATTTTTTGTTGAACCTTCTGCAGGCTTTAAATTACTTAAGTTCATGATTAAATACTTTCTACTGCTACTAGATGATTAATTTTCCGTACCATCCCGATAATAGCCGGGGTAGCTTCCACTTCTACAGCTTGGTTAATCTTTTTCAAACCTAGAGCTTGCATAGTTCTCTTCTGGCGCTCGCTTCTGTCGATAACGCTTTTAATCTGAGTGATCTTGATCTTCGCCATGTTCTTATCCGTTAAAAACTTTATTAAGATCCACACCACGTTGCTGAGCTACAGTATAAGCATCTCTCATCTGAGATAAAGCAGATACAGTTGCCTTAACCACGTTATGCGGGTTAGATGATCCTCTTGATTTCGCTAATACGTTATGTACACCGGCACTCTCAAGTACCGCACGCATCGCACCACCAGCAATAACACCGGTACCATTAGCAGCTGGCTTGATTAGAACGAAACCACCTGAAAACTTACCATACTGCTCATGAGGAACTGTTCCATTAATGATAGGAACTTTTACTAAATTCTTCTTAGCATCGTCAATACCTTTAGCGATAGCCTCAGTTACTTCCTTTGCTTTTCCTAAACCATATCCTACTACACCATTCTCGTCACCTACAACAACGATGGCTGAGAAACTGAATGTACGACCACCCTTAGTAACTTTAGCAACACGCTGAATACTTACTAAGCGATCTTTAAGTTCAATTTCGCTTGATTTAACTCTCTTTATATTGATTGTTGACATTTATTCTCAGATTAAAAGTTTAAACCAGCTTCACGTGCACCTTCTGCAAGAGACTTTACACGACCGTGGTATAAATAACCATTTCTATCAAATACTACCAGACTAATACCAGCAGCAATAGCTTTTTCTGCTACAAGCTTTCCAACAGCCTTAGACTGTTCAACTTTGTTTCCATTTGCAGAAAAATCCTTTGACAAAGATGATGCTGAAACTAGAGTTTTTCCTGTAGTATCATCGATAACCTGAGCATAAATGCCCTTATTACTTCTGTATACAGACAAACGAGGACGATCAGTAGAACCAGACAGTCTCTTTCTTATACCTTTTTTTATACGCTCTCTGCGAGATAATTTAATTCCTGACATGATTACTATTTTTTAGCTGCTGATTTACCTGCTTTTCTTCTCAATACTTCACCTACGAACTTAATACCTTTTCCTTTGTATGGCTCAGGAGTACGTAATGAACGAATCTTGGCAGCAACTTGTCCTAACAACTGTTTGTCTACGCTTTCTAAAATGATCGTTGGATTCTTTCCTTTATCAGCAGTAGTCGCTACTGTGATTTCCTTAGGTAATTCAAACACATAATGGTGAGAGAAACCTAATACAAGGTCCAATGTATTACCTGTGTTTGTAGCACGGTAACCAACACCAACCAGCTCCTGCTGAACTTTGTAACCTTCAGTCACACCTATAACCATGTTGTTAATAAGTGAGCGGTATAAACCATGAAGAGCTTTGTGGCGCTTCTGATCTGTAGGACGTTCAACAGTTAAAATTCCGTTATCCTGAGATACAGTGATCTCACCGTCTAATCTTTGCTTTAATTCACCTTTAGGGCCTTTTACCGTCACTACATTCTCTGCAGAAACCGAGATAGTAACACCTGAAGGGATTGTTATCGGGGCTTTTCCTATTCTTGACATCGTTTAATCCTCTTTGATTAATGAACGTAACATAATACTTCACCACCGATGTTAAGGTTGCGGGCCTCCTTGTCAGTCATCACTCCCTTAGAAGTTGATACAACTGCAATTCCCAAACCGTTTAATACACGTGGCATGCTGTCTACACCTGAATATTTTCTCAAACCAGGCTTACTCACACGTGTTAGAGTGCGAATAGCAGGAACTTTAGTTACAGGATGGTACTTCAAGGCAATTTTGATAACGCCTTGTACGGTATTGTCCTCAAACTTGTAGTTCGCGATGTAACCTTTATCAAAAAGAACTTTAGTTATTTCTTTTTTAAGGTTTGATGCAGGAATTTCCACAACCCGGTGGTTGGCCTTAATGGCATTCCTTACTCTTGTAAGATAATCTGCTATTGGATCTGTATTCATTACTTGTTGTTTATGATAGTGGTTTCCTTCTTTTTTGCGGACCTGCTATCGGTTAAATCTTTATGTGGAGGTTGGGAGCCAGGCCCCCAACTTTATATTACCAGCTTGCCTTCTTTACTCCTGGGATCTTTCCAGCCAGAGCCATTTCACGGAATGTAACACGTGAAATACCAAACTGTCTCATGTATCCACGAGGACGGCCAGTCAGCTTACAACGGTTGTGTAAACGTACTGGTGAAGAGTTCTTAGGCAACTTGTCTAAAGCGACTAAGTCTCCTTCAGCTTTCAAAGCAGCTCTCTTCTCAGCATACTTGGCAACCAACTTTGCACGTTTAACTTCACGTGCTTTTATACCTTCTTTAGCCATTATTAACTGGTGATTGATTTTTGAACGGTAAACCGAATTGTTTTAATAACTCTAACGCCTCAACATCATTTTTTGCGGAAGTTACAAAAGTAATATCCATACCCATAATTTTATTGATTTTATCAATGTTGATCTCTGGGAAAATGATCTGCTCAGTAACACCTAAAGTATAGTTACCGTGTCCGTCGAAGCCTTTATCGTTGATACCTTTGAAATCACGGATACGAGGTAAAGCAACAGCGATCAATCTGTCTAGAAACTCATACATCTGGTTGTCACGTAAAGTTACACGAACACCAACCGGCATTCCTTTACGTAATTTGAAGTTAGAGATATCTTTCTTTGATTTTGCTGCTACAGCCTGCTGACCAGTGATGGTAGTAAGCTCTGCGATTGCGTTGTCAATTAACTTTTTATCAGTAGTTGCAGCACCAACACCCTGGTTGATAGCAATCTTCTGAAGTTTAGGAACCTGCATCACGCTCTTGTACTGAAACTTTTCTTTCAGCGCAGTACGGATATCGTCCTGATATTTGGATTTTAATCTTGGTACGTAACTCATTGCTTAACTTCCTCCCCTGATTTTTTAGCGATTCTAACCAATTTACCTTCTGCGTTCTTTTGTTTTCCAACGCGGGTTGGTTTGCCAGTTTTAGGATCCACTAACATCACGTTCGAAACATGGATAGCGGCTTCTTTCTTAATAATGCCACCGTTAGGGTTTGCAGCATTTGGTTTAGTATGGCGGGATACGATGTTCGCGCCTTCCACAACAACCCTGTTAGCTTTTAATAAAACCTCAACGATTTTACCTTGCTTACCCTTTGAGTCGCCTGCTATTACCTGTACTAAATCTCCTTTACGGATCTTCAGTTTAGGCAAGATATTCTTTTTCTTTTCCATGTTACAATACCTCCGGTGCTAATGATACGATTTTCATGAATTGCTTTTCACGCAGCTCTCTCGCAACCGGACCAAAGATACGGGTACCTCTCGGCTCGTCCTGATTATTTAATAAAACTGCTGCGTTATCGTCGAAACGGATATATGAGCCATCTTTGCGTCTCACTTCTTTTTTCGTTCTAACAACAACTGCTTTTGTAACAGTTCCTTTTTTCACGTTTCCAGAAGGAATAGCGCTTTTTACGGTAACAACAATTTTGTCACCAAGAGAAGCATACCGCTTCGCGGTACCTCCCAGAACACGGATCACTAAAACTTCTTTAGCTCCGCTGTTGTCTGCGACATTTAGTCTTGATTCCTGTTGTACCATTACTTAGCCCTTTCTAAAATTTCAACTAATCTCCAGTTCTTAGTCTTACTCAGAGGACGAGTCTCCATAATCAACACGGTATCTCCGATACCACAAGCGTTGCTTTCGTCGTGAGCCATAAATTTGGTAGTCTTGTGAACAAACTTACCGTAGATAGGATGTTTTACTTTCCTCTCTACAGCAACAACGATAGATTTTTCCATCTTGTTGCTCACTACCAACCCTGTACGGGTCTTTCTTAATTTTCTTTCCATTTCGACTCTAAAATTATTCAGTTTCAGAAGCGGACTCTTTCTCAGCAGCAGCAGCCGCCTTACGTTTAGTCAATTCTGTGTTCAAACGTGCGATCTCTTTTCTCACCTTGCTTATACGAGATGGATTCTCGATGGCAGAAACTGTATGCGCAAATTTTAATTTAGTAAGATTGCCTTTCTCCTCGCTGATGCGGGAAACAATCTCTTCAGTTGATAGCTCTAATATTTCTGAGGTTTTCATCTTTTCGTTTTCTTAGTTGTTGGTTGTAAGTTGTTCCGTCATCGTTATTAAGCATACAACAAAACAACTCACAACCTGCAACTTTATTATGCTTCTACGTAATCTCTACGTACTACAAATTTTGTCTGTACCGGTAATTTTTGAGCTGCTAACCGTAGTGCTTCTTTGGCAATTTCCAAAGGTACGCCTTCTGCTTCAAAAATCATTCTTCCCGGGCGAACAACGGCAACCCAGTATTCCGGAGCTCCCTTACCTTTACCCATACGTACTTCCGCTGGTTTCTTGGTAACGGGTTTGTCAGGGAATATACGAATCCACACCTGGCCTTCACGTTTCATGAAACGTGTAACCGCAATACGTGCAGCTTCAATCTGACGGCTGGTGATCCATGCCGGTTCCAGCGATTTAATTCCGAAAGATCCGAATGAAAGTTCCGCTCCACGTGAAGCTAAACCTTTCATCTTTCCTTTTTGCATCTTTCTGAACTTCGTTCTTTTTGGCTGTAACATCTTTTTCTGTATTTATATCTTTACGATGTCTGAACTTCAATTATTTCTTTGCGCGAAATCCTGCACCACCGCCACCGCGGTTAGCACCTGGACCTCCAGGGCGGTTACCTCCCTGACCTCCGGGACGGTTCTGGCCTCCAGCGTTTCCACCACGGTTGTTTCCACCACGGTTTCCACCTCTGTTATCTCCAGCTCCACCACGTCTGTCGTTAGCACCACGTCTGTCGTTTCCGCCTCTTCTATCTCCTCTTTCGCCAGCACCATATGAAGAGTTACCTTCTCCGCCTCTGCCTCTTACACCAGTTGTTTGACCGATGTTAGGAGATAGATCACGCTTTCCGTAAACTTCACCTTTACAGATCCATACTTTAACACCGATCTTACCATAAGTAGTAAGAGCTTCTGCTAATGCATAGTCAATGTCAGCACGAAATGTGTGCAAAGGAATTCTACCGTCTTTATATTGCTCAGTACGTGCCATTTCAGCACCACCTAAACGACCTGAACACATGATCTTGATACCTTCAGCTCCGATACGCATAGTTGATGCAATTGACGTTTTCATTGCACGACGGAATGAAATACGTGCCTCAAGCTGTTTTGCGATACCTTCAGCAACTAATTGTGCGTCAAGCTCCGGGCGTTTGATTTCGAAGATGTTGATCTGAACTTCCTTTTTAGTCAGTTTTTTCAACTCTTCTTTGATCTTATCAACTTCCTGACCACCTTTACCGATAACGATACCTGGGCGGGCAGTGTGTACAGTGACAGTGATACGCTTTAATGTACGCTCGATCACTAATTTGGCAACGCCACCTTTTGCGATACGTACAGAAAGATATTTTCTGATCTTTTCGTCTTCAACTAATTTCTCAGAATAGTTGTTGCCACCGAACCAATTAGAATCCCAACCTTTGATGATTCCTAATCTGTTACCTATTGGATGTGCTTTTTGTCCCATTTCTGATTAATTAGTTTGTGATTCAAGATTCTTGCTGTCCACTACTATAGTAACGTGGTTTGAACGCTTACGAATTCTGTGTCCACGACCCTGAGGTGCAGGTCTAAGTCTTTTCAACTGACGACCGCCGTCTACAGTAACTGTTTTCACAAACAATTCACTTTCTTCCGGGCGCTGACCCTCGTTTTTCGCTTCCCAATTCTTGATAGCTGACAATAAAAGTTTTTCAACTCTCTGTGCAGCTTCCTTGTTGGTATACTTTAATATATATAGTGCCTTTTCAACTCGCTCGCCACGGATAAGGTCAACAACCAATCTCATCTTACGAGGCGAGGTAGGGCAATCATTTAATTTTGCTACTGCTTCCATTGCTTATTTCTTCTTTTCAGCGTGACCTCTAAATGTTCTGGTTGGAGCAAATTCTCCCAACTTGTGACCAACCATATTTTCAGTTACATACACCGGAATGAACTTATTACCGTTGTGAACTGCGAATGTATGACCTACGAAATCCGGGGAGATCATTGACCGGCGTGACCAGGTTTTGATAACCGATTTCTTGCTTGTCTCGTTCATAGAAAGCACTTTGCCTTCTAAATTATGATCGATATAAGGGCCTTTTTTAATTGAACGTGCCATTATTTCTTCCTCCCTTCAATGATGTAACGATTCGAACTCTTCTTCTTGTTTCTGGTTTTGTAGCCCTTAGCTAACAATCCGGTTCTTGAGCGTGGGTGACCTCCTGAAGATCTTCCCTCACCACCACCCATAGGGTGATCTACCGGGTTCATTGCTACACCTCGAACGCGTGGACGACGTCCCAACCAGCGTGTTCTACCCGCTTTACCTAACACTTCGTTAGCTCTTTCAGCGTTAGAAACCGAACCGATTGTTGCCATACAAGATGACAAGATCATACGAGTCTCACCTGAAGGTAATTTGATAATAGCATACTTTCCGTCACGCGCAGATAACTGTGCATAGGCACCGGCACTACGAGCGATTGTTGCTCCCTGACCTGGGTTAAGTTCAATGTTGTGAATGATTGAACCCAGAGGGATGTTTTGCAATGGTAATGTGTTTCCAACCTCTGGAGCAGACGCTGCACCTGATACTACAGTTTGTCCAACTGTTAATCCTTCAGGAGCAATGATGTAACGCTTCTCTCCATCAGCATAGTGTAGCAGAGCTATACGAGCTGTACGGTTTGGATCGTACTCAATTGTGGCAACTTTTGCGGGGATGTCTTGTTTATCGCGTTTAAAATCAATCAATCGGTACGACTGTTTATGTCCCCCACCGAGATAACGCATAGTCATTTTACCGGTATTATTTCTACCACCTGACTTCTTGATCGAAACTACTAACGATTTTTCTGGAACGTTTGTAGTAACATCTGAATAATCGCCGCCAACACGGTGACGAGTTCCAGGGGTAACCGGTTTAAATCTTTTAACTGCCATGTTCTAATTAAATATTGCTGTAAAAGTCAATAGTTTCACCATCTTTTAACGTTACGATCGCTTTCTTGTATTTAGGCGAGCGGCCTGATACAAATCCTGCTTTTGTGTAACGGTTCTTTGCTTTACCATCTACCACCATGGTGTTTACAGCACTGATGCTTACACCAAACATCTGCTCAATTGCAGTTTTGATCTGCAACTTGTTAGCTCTGTGGTCTACCTTGAATGCGTATCTGTTTAGCTTCTCAGTTAACGCAGCTGCTTTCTCGGTTAAAATAGGCTTCTTTAAAATTTCCATATTACTTGGCGAATGCCTCCTCCAATAATTTAACAGAACCTGTAGTCAGGATAAGCTTTCCTGCGTTCAACACATCGTATGTGTTTAACTGATCTGCAGTGATCACTTTCGATTTCTTCAAGTTTCTGCTTGATAAATACACATTGTTATTTGCTGCTGGTAAAACCAATAAAGTTTTCTCAGTTGCAACATTCAGATCAGATACCAACTTCGCGTAGTTCTTGGTTTTGATTGTATCAAAAGAAAAATCTTCAAGAACAACGATGCTGTTATCCTGTGCTTTGTATGATAAAGCTGACCTACGAGCTAGTTGCTTTAATTTTTTGTTCAGCTTAAAGCTATAATCACGTGGCTGAGGACCGAATACACGACCACCACCATTGAATAAAGGCGACTTGATGTTACCCGCACGTGCACCACCTGTTCCTTTTTGCTTGTATAACTTGCGGGTTGAACCAGCAATTTCGTTACGCTGTTTTGATTTATGTGTTCCCTGACGCTGATTAGCAAGATATTGCTTCACGTCAAGATAAATCGCGTGATCGTTTGGCTGTACGCCAAAAATCGCTTCAGGAAGTTGCACCTTGGCACCTGTCTCTTTACCTGAAATATTTAATACGCTAACTTCCATCTTATTTATCAACGATTACGTAAGAACCTTTAGCTCCCGGAATTGAACCGCTAACTACTAATAAATTTTGTTCAGCGTACACTTTCAAAACCTGAAGATTCTGAACTTTCACACGTGAACCACCTGTACGACCAGCCATACGCATACCTTTAAATACACGTGAAGGCCATGAAGAAGCACCTAATGAACCTGGCGCTCTAAGTCTGTTGTGCTGACCGTGAGTCTGCATACCAACCCCAGCAAAGCCGTGTCTTTTAACAACACCCTGGAAACCTTTACCTTTTGATGTACCAACTACATCAACAAAGTCGCCTTCAGCAAAAATCTCCACAGTAACTGTGTCGCCTAAACTTTTCTCATCTTCAAACGTCTTAAACTCCACAAGCTTCCGCTTTGGAGTAGTGTTTGCTTTCGAAAAATGGCCTTTCAGCTGCTGAGTAGTGTTTTTTTCCTTCTTCTCATCGTAAGCCAATTGAACAGCCTCATAGCCGTCAACCTCTTCGGTACGAAGTTGCGTAACAACGCAAGGGCCAGCCTCAATCACCGTGCATGGAATGTTCCTTCCATCGGCATCGAAAATGCTGGTCATTCCTACTTTTTTTCCAATAATACCTGACATTTCTTTTTAATTCTTTTTTGCGCCCATCGAAGCAGTAGGGCTTCGCTCAAGGCAAGTAAATCCCTCGAAAGGGAGGGCAAAGATAGGAATGTTTAATTAATTATCAAAGACTTAGCGATTTATTTTTAGCGATAATCGCCCTCTTTCCGGCACCTTTCTTCGCCTTCCTGAAAATCACGGTTAAATTCCCCGCTTTTTTACGATGGAATACCATTAAAGAACCTAACTATCAATCCGTTCAGCGGTTAAAAAATTTTCACACTTTCCCTTCTGCCCGCGTGCCGTTTCTGCTCCCGCAGAACCCCAAACTCAGGGTTGCGACTAGGTGCCGCCGGCCACAGCTCTGAACAGGCCGCCGGAACAGGCCCGCCAAGCGGCGTAAAACGGAGAAAACGCCGGCGGTTTTTAGCCGAATATGAACCTTAATTTGCTTCTTCCAGACTTAAAACAATATATTTGGACTTACCACTTTGAAATATGTCACTTAAGAAAAGGATTGCCATTTTTGCTTCAGGGTCGGGTTCCAATGCCCAAAAGATAATGGAACACTTTAATAAACACCCTGATGCGGAAGTCGCCATTGTCTTGTGCAACAACCCGAATGCATATGTCATTCAACGTGCAGACAATTTCGAGATCCCTTCACATATCTTCGACAAGTTCGACTTCTATCAAACCGATCACATTGTCAAATTGCTGAAATCAATGGAGATCGACCTCATTGTCCTTGCAGGCTTCCTCTGGCTCATCCCTGAAAACCTGCTGGCAGCATTCCCCAACCAGATCATCAATATCCATCCGGCGCTCCTGCCCAAGTATGGGGGCAAAGGCATGTATGGCGACCGCGTACACCAGGCGGTGCTCGATAATAAAGAAGGCGAATCGGGAATCACGATCCATTTCGTTAATGAGCACTTCGACGAAGGAGAAATTATCCACCAGTCCAGGTACCGCATTGACCCGGCGGATGATATCGAGATGGTCAAGTTCAAAGGTCAGCAGTTAGAGCACCTCCATTATCCGAAAGTAGTGGAAAGCCTGCTTCGGAAGATGAAATCTCTATAAGACATCCTTACCAGGAACCTGACGCAATGGTATTGCCAGGGGATTTCACATGCAGTTAATCTGATGCCAACCCGGCAGTCAGCCAGCAAAACACGGGTCATATACGGGTGAGTAGCGTCTGATCTCCGGATTAGCATGCTTTTAGCAGCCGTCCTGACACCAGAAAGTCCCCCTGCAGACGCCTTTTTCTACTCCTTCCATTATATAAGGTGTGAAAAGACAGCTATTAATACATCTTTAGAGGTTTTTTCCAAAGATTCTAATATGATTTTACCCTTCAAAAATCCTATCTTTGCCGCTTAATTTTTCAATACATGAACCATCCTGTTAAAATAAAAAACGCTTTAATATCAGTATATTACAAAGACGGCCTGGAACCGCTGATCAGACAACTGCACGCATTAGGTGTAACATTTTATTCAACAGGAGGCACGGAGAGCTTTATTAGGGATCTGGGCTTTGACGTGGTTCGTGTGGAAGACCTGACAGGCTACCCTTCTATTTTAGGTGGTCGCGTGAAGACCCTGCACCCCAAAGTGTTCGGTGGAATCCTCTCAAGAAGAAATCTGGAGGAGGACAAAGCACAGGCTGCACAATATGAAATCCCGGAAATCGACCTGGTGATCGTAGACCTTTATCCTTTCGAAGAAACGGTAAAAGCCGGACTCGGCGAAGAGGAGATCATCGAGAAGATCGACATCGGCGGTATTTCTCTGATCCGCGCTGCTGCGAAGAATTTCAACGATGTGGTGATCCTGTCATCTAAAAATGATTATTCAGAACTGCATACTATATTAGAGGAGAACAACGGTGCAACTTCATTGGAGCATCGTAAGGCTTTTGCCAAGAAAGCATTCAACACATCCTCTCACTATGATACAGCCATCTTCAACTACTTCAATCGGGAAGACGCTCTTCCGGTGTTCAAGGTAAGCGAGCAAAATTCGTCTGTTCTTCGTTACGGAGAGAACCCTCACCAAAAGGGATATTTCTACGGGGACCTGGATGCAATGTTCAGCAAACTGAATGGCAAGGAGCTTTCCTATAATAACCTGGTCGACGTAGATGCAGCTGTTGCTTTGATCGACGAATTCAGCGAACCTACCTTCGCGATCCTGAAGCATACCAATGCCTGTGGCGTGGCTTCCAAGAGCAACCTGCTGGATGCATGGAAAGTTGCTCTCGCTTGCGACCCTGTTTCTGCCTTCGGTGGTGTGATCATCTGCAACGGTGAGGTTGATGAGGAAACGGCACGTGAAATCAGCAACCTTTTCTTTGAAGTCCTTATTGCTCCTGCTTTCAGCGAGAAAGCCCTGGAGATTCTGACCGAGAAGAAGAACAGAATTTTGCTGCAGCGTAAAGAGACCGCTTTACCTACGAAGTTGTTTAAAACCTTGCTTAACGGTGTGATCGAGCAGGACAAGGATGCTACAATAGAAGGTCCGGACCAGATGACCCCGGTAACAACGGTTGAGCCTACTCAGGAGCAACTCATGGATCTTTACTTTGCCAACAAGCTGGTAAAACATACCAAGTCGAATACCATCGTGATTGCGAAAGACGGACAACTTCTGGCAAGCGGTGTAGGGCAAACCTCCAGAGTCGACGCGCTGATGCAGGCACTTGAAAAAGCAAAGACCTTTGGCTTCGACGTAAAGGGTTCAGTAATGGCTTCCGACGCATTCTTCCCTTTCCCTGATTGTGTAGAGATTGCAGCCGACGCAGGCATCGCAGCTATCCTGCAGCCGGGCGGATCAATCAAAGACAAATTATCTGTTGATATGGCTAATAGCAAAGGTGTCGCTATGGTGACTACAGGTGTTAGGCATTTCAAACATTAATTTAGTACTGAACATTTTACTACATTTGCATACTTTAACAATTTAAAATGTCCTTAATGGGTTTATTTAATTGGTTTACACAAGAAATAGCAATTGATTTGGGTACAGCAAATACCCTCATTATACATAATGACAAGGTTGTAGTAGACGAGCCGTCAATCGTGGCGTTCGATCGTACCACCAATAAAATTATCGCCATAGGCAGACAGGCTATGCAAATGGAGGGTAAAACCCATGATAATATCCGCACCGTGCGCCCGCTTAAAGATGGTGTGATAGCCGATTTCAACGCTGCCGAGCATATGATCAGGGGAATGATCAAAATGATCAACAATGGCAGAGGATGGTTCTTCCCTTCTTTGAGGATGGTGATCTGTATCCCTTCGGGCATTACTGAAGTGGAGAAAAGAGCGGTACGCGATTCAGCGGAGATTGCAGGAGCTAAAGAAGTTTACCTGATCCACGAGCCGATGGCTGCTGCCGTAGGTATCGGAATCGACGTAGAGGAACCGATGGGTAATATGATTATAGATATCGGTGGTGGTACTACCGAGATCGCTGTAATCGCTTTATCCGGTATTGTATGCGACCAGTCTATCCGCGTTGCGGGTGATAACTTCGACAGCGATATCGTACAGTACATTCGTCGCCAGCACAACATCATGATCGGTGACCGTACGGCGGAGAAGATCAAGATTGAAGTAGGTGCCGCTTTGCCAGAGTTGTCTGAGCCACCTGCAGACTTTGCAGTGCAGGGAAGGGACCTGATGACGGGTGTTCCAAAGCAGATCACGGTGTCCTATACAGAGATTGCTCATTGCCTTGATAAATCAATCTCCAAGATCGAGGAAGCGATTTTAAAAGCACTGGAGATCACTCCTCCTGAATTATCCGCGGATATTTACCAGACTGGTATTTACCTGACTGGTGGTGGTGCATTGCTGAGAGGGCTTGACAAGCGTGTTGCTGCGAAGACTAAACTTCCGGTGCATGTGGCTGAAGATCCTTTAAGAGCTGTTGTACGTGGTACAGGTATTGCCCTGAAAAACATCGGTGGTTACAAATTCTTAATGCAATAAATTATATATGCCGACCTGTAGACAGACTGAATCGTAGTGCTGTTTACAGGCCGGCATTTGCTTAACATATAACATCTACTAGTTTATGCGTAATCTCTGGCTTTTCATCAGTAAGTATAACGCATTCTTTTTCTTCATCATCTGCTTCATCATTTCAGTCGCACTGGTTGTCAGAAACAACTCCTATCAGCGATCCGGCGTATTTAACTCCGCCAATCATTTCATCGGTGAAACATATACCCGCATCAACAAAGCGCAGCGTTACTTACGCCTCGCTGAGGTAAACGATAGCCTGGCAAAGGAGAATGCATTGCTGCGTCAGGAACTGAAGCTATCCTTTTTCGACGACAGTGTTGTAGCGCAGACCGTAAAGGACACCGTTTCCAGACAGCAGTACACGTATATTGTAGGTAGGGTGATCAACAACTCCATTCATCAGAAGAACAATTATATCACCATCAACCGGGGCCGTCGGCATGGCATTCAGAGTGGTATGGGGGTGATCTGCGCTTCAGGTGTTGTAGGGATCGTCAAAGATGTTTCGGAAGATTTTGCCACGATCTACTCCCTGTTACATAGTGACACGAAGATCAGCGCCAGCATTGTGGAGAGCCAGGCCTTTGGCTCACTGGTCTGGGGCGAAGAGAATACCAATCCGCGCTTAGCCGTTCTGCAGGATATCCCCAACCATATCAGCGTACAGACAGGTCAGCACGTGGTAACATCGGGCTACTCCACCTTATTCCCTGCGGGGATGCCTATCGGGCGGATACTACGTACCCGGGAAAGAGGCGGCGAGAGCTTCCCTGAAATCGAGGTAAGGCTGGATACTGACTTTGCCACGCTGCAATATGTATATGTCATTAAAAACCTCTTCGGTCCCGAAAAAGAAACTTTAGAAAAGCTGAGCAAAAAAGATGGGTAGAACTATAATCACGAATATTATCCGGTTCGCTGCTTTGATTTTCATTCAGACGTTCCTATTGAAGAATATCGGCTTTTACAACCTGTCGATCCCTTTTCCATATATCCTGTTCATCATGCTGCTGCCTTTTGAAACACCCAACTGGCTGCTATTCTTGCTGGCCCTGCTCACAGGATTGACGGTAGACTCCTTTTACGATACAGTAGGGATCAATGCGGCGGCTTGTTCCATGCTTGCATTGGTCAGGGTGATCTTCATCAACGTGACAGTTGAGCGACAGGGTTTTGAAAACGAGCCTGAACCCAGGCTGGGGATCATGGGATTTCGCTGGTTCTTCGTCTACACGATCGTACTGACGCTGTTTCATCACCTGACACTGATCCTGCTGGAATCTTTCGGGTTTTTCGACCTCCAGTACGTACTAATTCGCTTTCTTTTCAGTTCTCTTTTTACCATATTTTTAGTCATCATATCAGAATTCATATTCTTCCGTAAGAAAGAGCGTTAATGAACAGTTTTTTTCAGCGTAAATACGTCGTCCAGGGGATTTTTATTGCAATAGCACTTATTTTGCTGACTCGCCTGTTCTATATTCAGGTGGTCGACAAGAGTTATTTCCTGTCGGCCAATAATAACGTGATCCGGAAAGTGATCATCTATCCGGCAAGGGGGGTTATCCTCGACCGGAAGGGAAGAATACTGGTACAAAATGAGCCCGTGTATGACCTGATGGTTATTCCCCGTGAGGTAAAGCCTTTTGACACGCTGGAATTCATCCGTTTGATCGGAATCGACAAGAAGGGCTTCGATACACGTTTTAACAAAGCAAGGAGCTATTCTCCCTACCGGGCATCCATCTTCGAAAAACAATTATCCGCACAATTATTTGCGTCCTTTCAGGAAAAGCTGACCAAGTTCCCCGGCTTCTATGTACAAAAACGATCTGTGAGACGCTACCCCGACAGTATTGCCGCTCAGTTTTTCGGATACATCAATGAAGTGAAGGAATCGGACATTGAACGTTCCAAGGGCTATTACAAACCCGGCGATTATATTGGCAGGACCGGCGTAGAGAAATCATATGAGGATCTGCTGAGAGGTCAAAGGGGTGTCGAAAACCAGATGGTGGATGCCTTCAACCGCCCTAAGGGACACTTTGCCGACGGCGCCTACGATACACTGGCGGTAACGGGAAAGAAACTGATTTCCTCCCTGGATAGAGATCTGCAAAGGCTGGGAGAAAAGCTGATGCATAATAAGATCGGGAGCATTGTAGCGATCGAGCCATCTACAGGCGAGATCCTGGCGTTTATAAGCAGCCCGAGTTACGATCCTAACCTGATGGTGGGGCGCGACAAGGGCAATAACTACATGAAGCTCCTGAGGAACCCTCATAAGCCACTTTTCATCAGGCCTACCATGGCCGAGTATCCTCCGGGATCCATCTTCAAAGCAATTAATGCACTAGTGGCCCAGCAAATGGGCAAGATCAATGCCGAGACACGGTTCTATTGTCCGGGAGCCTATTACTACGGACGCCGCGGCAAGATGGGTTGTACGCACGTGCATGGTTCGATCAACCTAATTGAATCTATTCAATACTCCTGCAATACCTATTACGGTTATGCTTATAACCGGATGATCGACCATTCAGGCATGCGTTCGGTCAAGGCTTATCGTAACTGGCATGATGCCGTTAACCGCTTCGGTATTGGTTCCAAGCTGGGAGTCGACCTGCCAAACGAGCGAAAGGGACTTTTGCCGACGGCAGAGTTCTACACCAAGCATTTCAGGAGCGACAAATGGACCTCCGGATATAATATTTCTCTGTCCATCGGTCAGGGTGAATTAGGAATCACCCCTCTTCAGATGGCTAACGTTGCGGCGACCATCGCAAACAGAGGCTTCTATTACACCCCGCATTTCATCCGGGGCATCGGAAAAGATCACGTGGTGAGGGAGGAGTACACAAAGAAGATAAGTGCCGGCGTAGAAGCCAGGTACTATCACCCCGTAGTAGAGGGGATGAGCAGAGCGGTAAACGCTCCGGGGGGTACGGCCTACCCTATCGCTCAGATCCCCGGCATAGAAGTTTGTGGCAAGACCGGTACTGTACAGAATCCGCATGGTGAAAACCACTCGGTGTTCTTTGCTTTTGCTCCCCGGAATAATCCGAAGATTGCTATTGCGGTGATGGTGGAGAATGCCGGATATGGAGCTACATGGTCTGCTCCTATTGCGAGTCTGATGATGGAGAAATACCTGAGAGATACAATCACCCGGCCGAAATATTATACCGAGCGACTATATAATGCTAACCTGCTTCCCGGCGCAAAGCCTAAGGCCAAACCGGCACAGCGTCAGAAGGTAGACAGCCTTCCGAAGGTTGAGGTAAAGCCGCTCGAACAAGTTCCCACTCCTACATTGACAACGACAAATGATTAATCAACGCAGCCTGTTCTTTAATGTTGACTGGCCCCTGATACTGATCTATCTGGCCCTTTGTGTGATCGGATGGTTTAATATCCATGCTGCTGTTTACGATCCCTTATACCCCGGCATCATGGATATGAGCACCAACTATGGCAAGCAGTTTATGTTCATCATCTCGGCGGTGATCCTGGGAGCAGTGATCCTCTTGCTGGACCCTAAGTTCTTCAGTACCTTCTCACCCGTATTTTACGGGATCACGCTGCTTCTGCTGATTGCAGTACTGGTGGTGGGACGAAATGTGGGCGGGAACCAGGCCTGGATACCGATAGGGAGTTTCAGGTTGCAGCCCTCGGAGTTCGCGAAGTTCTCCACCTGTTTGCTGCTGGCGCATTACATCAGCTCCACTAACCTGAAAATGCATGAGTTTAAGATGATCGGCATTTGTGTGCTGATCCTCCTGATTCCCACGAGTCTGATCATGCTGCAGCCTGATACAGGTTCGGCACTTACCTTTACCGCCCTGATCTTTGCACTGTATAGAGAGGGCCTCTCCGGATATGTGCTGATCATTGGTGCCATTCTGATTTTGCTTTTCGTACTGGCACTGCTCATTAACAAGTTTATCCTGGTCGGCGTTATCGTAGGTGTTACCGTTTTGGTGATCCTGCTGTCTCGTGAGAGCCGAAAATATGTTCAGCCTATTGTCGTTTCTGCGGCCGTAGCTGTTGCCTTCATCTTCTGTGTCAACTTTGCTTATCAGAACATCCTGCAGAGCCATCAGCGAAACCGTATTGACGTTATTCTGGGAAAGCTGGATGATCCGCGCGGACAGGGTTATAACCTCAATCAGTCGAAGATTGCTATCGGCTCGGGCGGACTATGGGGGAAAGGGTATTTGCAGGGTACGCAGACGAAGTATGATTTTGTGCCGGAGCAAAGTACCGACTTTATCTTCTGCACGGTTGGTGAGGAATGGGGTTTTGCAGGCAGTCTCGTGGTGATTGCTTTATACCTGACGATGCTCCTGCGAATTGTCAATATTGCAGAGCGGCAACGCTCGTCATTCTCGCGGATATATGGTTATGGAGTAGCCTCCATCCTCTTCTTCCACTTCTTTATTAATATAGGGATGACGATCGGCCTGGTACCTGTTATAGGTATCCCCCTGCCTTTCTTAAGCTATGGGGGATCATCTTTATGGAGTTTCACCATCCTGTTGTTCATTCTGCTTAAGCTCGATTCGAACAGGATGGGTGTGATCTAGATCAGATTACAAAACGTCTGCGAAGCACCTCATAGAACTTATCTACCGTGCCTTGCTTAGCCGCCCAGTTATTCTTTGCCGCATAATTCGACTTCAGGAAGTTATCTGCAGATTCAAACGTATCGAAACGGTTGAGGATCTCCATTGCCTCACTGTATGCCAGGCTATAGCCGTTAAACAGGTCTTTTATGAACAAGAGCTTGTCGTTTAAGCTCACTCCCGACTTCAGGTCTGCAATAGGAGGCTGCTTGTATGAGCTGCCCGGGCTTTGCTGTGCCTTCTGAGCAGAGATCATATCATTGATGCTTTGCACTCTGGGTTGCTGGGTTGGCGCAGGTTCCGGACTCGCCGGCGGAGTTACGGGAACAGATGGGTAGGTGCGTTCCGGCTCAGGAGCTTTGAACGATACAGGCTCCGGTGTTCTTACAGGCTCGGGAGCTTTCTCCGGTTCGGCAGCTCTGACAGGTTCCTGTAGTTTCACAGGTTCAGGCATTCTGACCGGCTCAGGTGCTGGAGGTACTTGCGTCGCATGTACAGGTTCAGGCACGGGAACAGACATGGGTTCAGGTCTGGCGGTCTGCACGTCGGTAAGGAGACCCGGTACAGGTCCCTGGGCTGCAGGAACACTTTCCTGCTGCTTGCCATAAGGCTCGGTTACCTGACTCCTGTGTGTAACCTCCGGTGAGGGCTGTTCCTCTTCCTGCTTTTTTTCTACCACTGTATTAAGCAATGTTTCGAGCGAAACTTCATCTGCGGGCTTTTCCTGAAAAGATGATTCTGTATAATCTTCTTTTGCGGCAATCCTATCAGCTTCTGCAGTTTCAGCAGATCGCTTCTTTGCATTCAGCTTTCTGAGTACCCGGAGGTTCTCAGCCAGGAAGTCGGCGTTAGCAGACAAAAGCTCTAGTTCCAGATCATTCAGATCCTGAGGATTTTCTTCGATATACTGGTATTGTTCAGTCAGCTCTGATAGGATATTACCCGCTTTTTTGAATATTTCTGCTTTATTAATCATGGCTAATAGACAAATTTAGATATTGTTTTGTTGGTAACTAGGTTCTCAAAAGTACCATTAAATTCTGATATTAGCCGCTCTGAAAAGCGGGATATGTTGTTTAGTGAGTTCCATTTCCGGTCTAAAAACGAGCGTAACGGCAGTATCGAAGTGATCTGCGGCTCGATGTTCTCGGGTAAAACTGAAGAACTTATACGTCGTCTCAGACGTGCTAAAATCGCGAAGCTAAACATCGAAATATTCAAGCCTGCAACGGAAATCCGCTACCATGAAACCGAAGTTGTTTCACATGATTCCACTTCCATTGCCTCTACTCCCGTAGAGCATTCTTCAGCTATTCTGCTGTTTGGCTCCAATACCGACGTGGTGGGAATAGATGAAGCGCAGTTCTTTGATGAGGGCCTAACGGATGTATGTATCACGCTGGCGAACCGTGGAATACGGGTGATCATTGCCGGCCTGGATATGGATTTCCAGGGTAAGCCTTTTGGGCCGATGCCTTCTCTGATGGCTATTGCGGAAGATGTGACGAAGGTACATGCCATTTGTGCGCAATGTGGGGCTCCTGCATCCTACTCTTACCGTACAGTGAACAATGACGAGACTTTCTTCCTTGGAGAGAAAGAAAGTTATGAACCCCGCTGCCGCAGTTGCTTCATCAAGAAATAGCTATTTCAAAATACTGACCTTGTGTGTATAACTTTTACCCTTAAGCTTTAACTGCAGGATATAGATACCCGCTTGCAGTGACGACATATTGAAGTACAGAGTATGCCTGCCACTGAAATACGACTGATCCTGAAGCAACGTCTTTACTTTTTGACCCATCATGTTAAAAAGCGCCAGGCTGATGTATTCATCGCCGGGAAGATTGATGACAACTGCCATATTACTGTTGCTGGCCGGCACAACGGGATTGGGATAGGTGGAGAGGATCTCAGTGCCCTCGGGATATTCATTGATGAGATTGAATTCAGACTGCGCCTCCTGGGCGGATATACGAAGTTCATCCAGGCTGGAGGCTCCTATATATGCAAAAGCCACCTTAACAGCGCCATTTGCCGGGATGGTACAGGGACCATATGCCGATACAAATGCAACGTCATCACCGGAAGAGGGTGTGCCAATACCGGCCGACTGCAGCCCTGAAGACAGGGTCTGAAACTTTTCGGCTGTCGTGAAATTATCGTCGCCAAGCATTCCGCTGTTCGTTGAGAGCGGATAGTAGTTCGGCGGGGCGGTGCTGCTCAGGAGCTTAACACCTGCAAAGGGCATGGCGGCCATGGTGGACGCGACGTAGGCCAGCTTACCGGTAGCATCGTAAGCAGTGTAGTTGGAGCTGCCACCATTGATATCCCAGTCGGTGAACATACCAATATAAGCTCCTCTGATATCCGTATTGTTCCTGTTGATTACTTCGTACTCTGCAATGATATAGTTGTCCTTCTTTGAGTCCAGACTGGCAGTAACGGTATGTTTCACGTCGACGAGCGCACCCTCGCTCCTGCCACTGTCATCGAAACTGGATTCAGCTACCAGGTTGGCGGCGTCTGACCGGTCGGAAACAGCATTATTCTTCACGAAGTGCTGATCGGAACTTCCGCCGCTGGAACGTGCATTGTTGGAAACGGAGACTGCCGAATAACCGATCATCAGTGAGGATTCATACAGCATCTGCTGATTCAGATAACGAAATCCCAGTCCGCTTGTCTGCCCGGGAGATGCATACCCTATCTTTCCGATACTGGTAGCGGTGGTCTGCAAGTCGCCGGTGATGATATTCATATAATCGCGGGCGACAACTAGTGTAAATGTTTCATAGTCCTGATATCTACCCTCATTTGCCTTGAAGTTGAGGCTGAACTCGACAGGGGTATTATCAGGCGTTCCAGCCTTGATGCTGAACTCAAACGCCCCGATACCCTTCTGTTCTTCCAGGGTACCCAATGAGCCTGCCTGCTGCGTTGCTTCTGTGACCACGATGTTCGGGTTGTCGGTCTGCAGGGTAACCTCTATATCATCTGCTGGCAGCAGGTAATTACGCAGGTTGACGTAAACCTTCACCTTAGCCCCCGTGCGGAAGGCGCCATTGCCAGGATCTTCAAAGTGAATGGCGGTGGTTCGCAGGGCGGGTGCAGATTGTGTGAGTGCCCGAAAGACATTGAGCCTTCCTTTTCCCATCTTGTTGGTGTAGGCAGGATTGAGATTATCTATGTTATCAGCAGTGACGCGCAGAAGCTCGCCTATCTGGGCCATGCTAAGCTCAGGGTAGTAAGCCTTGAGCAATGCGGCGGCGCTTGCTACGATGGGTGCGGACATGGAAGTTCCCGACTTGACGCCATAGCTGCCGTTATAGGTCGTGCTGAAGATGGAGCTTCCTGGTGCGCTGATGGAAACATAGCCACCGAAGTTAGAAGAGCTGGACCTGGTATCATTGTCCATCACGTTCGCTACTGCCAATACTCCTTTGTACCCCGCCGGATAATCGGGTATATCGGTACCCTGGTTGCCTGCGGCTGCAATGACGAGGCAGTCTTTGCTGATGGCATAGTTGATCACGTCTTCACCGAAAAGGCTGCGTGCACTTGTTCCCCATGAACAGTTGATGATCCTGGCACCCTGGTCTACAGCATAGCGAATGCCTTCGTAGCCATTGTAGATATCGCCGGGAGAATCGTCTGCTGCTACTTTCACGATAAGCAAGGAGGCATTGCCTGCTATGCTGGCTATTCCTTTTCCGTTGTTCGTTACTGCGGAAGCCAGGCCGCTCACGTGTACACCATGATCACTCGCGGCGTTCTTGACGTTGGGGTCGTCGTCGGGCGTAATATTGAAGGGGGATGAACCGATCAGGTCTTTGCCGCCGACGATATTGCCTGTCAGATCTTCATGATCAAGATCTGATCCTGTATCGACGATCCCTATCAATACACCCGGAGCGTTGCGGATGATGTCCCAGGCGAGAGGTGCGGATACCTGATTGAGGTAGCTTTGTCGCGGACCGTAGTAAGGATCATTGGGAATAACCCTGGTATGATGGATATAAGCAGGCTCTGCATACTCGACGTTCTTCATGGAGCGAAGCTCATTGACCACGGCAGACACAGAGGCTCCTCCCGTATAGCGGAGTTCATATATGCGGTCGAGGTCTGTAGGGGCGGACTTAGCAGTGCTGCTGATGCGTGCAGCAGGCATGACCTTCGGGAACTTGGATGTCAGGCTGCGGACCTTCGCTGTCTTCAGGATGAGCTCGGGCTGCACAGACTGTGTCTTTGCCGAAGGGCTTGCAGCTTCCCTGAATTTTACGATCACAGTGTTCGGCAGGAAAGCGGCCCTGTCTGCTTCCTTACCGGCGAAGGCCGGGTCGCCATAGAAGTTAGTTTGTGCGTATGAAGCTTGGTAAAGTCCAAGAAAAATAACGAGAAGCAGCAGTCTGTTCATCCAGCGAAATTGTTGAACGAATATAGCAGAGTTCAGAATAAAAAGAGCAGGTCTGCTGAACTTCCGTATCTCCTGTGCTTCAAGCTTATTTAAGCGTATCCAGTACCCTGAACATCTTCTGCTTGATGGCCGAAGAGCTTCCCTTATAGTTGTTGGTGATAAAGGAAAAAACCAGGGACGTACCCGAAGAGCTCTTTTGATATCCGGTATAGGCCAGCACGTTCCGGATGCTTCCGCTTTTCATTTTCATGTTATTGTAAAGAGGAAGGCTTTCATAAAACTGCGGAAACCACGATTCCCCTTTAGCAGAAAGAAGTATCCTGGACATGGCGAGGGTGGTCACCCTGTTTTCTGGAGAAAGTCCACTGCCGTCAAGGATGGCGATGGCGTTCTTGTCGATGCCGAGCTTCTTATTCCAGTAGGAAACAAGCGTGGCTGTTGCATCATCGAACGAGCCGGTTTTGCCGTTGGCAATTGCCGCAGCTTTCAGCAGATTCTCTGCATAGAGGTTGATGCTTTTCTGGTTAAGCCAATAGACAATTTTAGAAATATCGGGACTCTGATACTGGTCGATGATCTTCGGCATTTCTTTAGGAGCATTCTTCTCCAGACTGGTCTTTCTTAGGGTAGTCGCTACTCCGCTGACGGAGATCCCGCCAGCATTGAGTTTATTGCGGAGTTCATGCGCGAGGAAGATTGCAGGGTCAGGCATGGAGACCTTAATCGGTTTCTTCAGGTCGATGCCATACGTACCACGGAGATAGATGATGTCGCTGAATGGAGCAGAATACGCATATACGTTATCACCAGTCCCCGCGCTCCCTGTAGTGATTTCATTGACAATGCGGAGTCCGGGTATCTGAGGCTCCACACTTTTAAGGGCGGCAGCCTCACCGGCACGGCTACCCGGCACAAAGTTTAATGCTATTTCATTTTCGCGCCAGGTCATCGCGGTAGAGCCGGCTCCGTAATAGTTGCCGATGTCGCCCCAGACCCAGCCATCAGGTAAGGTCTGCGTACCGAACAAGAGGTCATCGGCCAGGATATGACCTTCTATTTTGTTGATGCCTGCTCTTTTCGCTGCTTCCAGCCACCGGGCAAGCAGAATCTCTGGCTTGGTTTCATTGTAGCGGCTGCTGCCCAGGGAGGGGTCGCCGCTTCCTTTGATGATGAGATCACCCTTCAGCACCCCGCCCTGCAGTGTACCGGTATATCCCAAGAGGGTCTCCCATCTGTAGCCTGCCTTCAGAAAACTATAGCCTGTAATGCTGGTCATTGTCTTCAAGGTAGAAGCAGGTGCCAGTCCCGTCGACTCATTTTTAGAGAACACTACTTCGCCCGTTTCAGCATTAAGCACCGTGAGCGAGCTGATTCCGTATTGAAGCTGTGAATCACGTTCAAACCGAAGATAGGCATCAGCAATCTTGTTTTGGAGGGATTGCGCGGACAGGACTTGCGACAGGAGCAGCAGAAAAGGGAGAATAATACGTCTCATAGAGTTTTAAGCAGGGTTTTCGAATGTGAGTAATCGTGTTTAAGCATCTATAGAGATACTGATATACGAGGTAAATTGTTCGTGGAGAGATGCATCTTGCGGAATTTCAGGGCACAAAAAAGGCGATGCTTGATTACATCGCCTTTAAAACTTTTTATGCAAACTATGCCGGAAGCAGGCCTTGCTTCAGCAAGTACTCTGCAATCTGCACGGCGTTGGTGGCAGCACCCTTACGCAGGTTGTCTGCAACTACCCAAAGGTTCAAGGAATTGTCCTGAGACTCATCCCTGCGGATACGACCAACGAGCACTTCGTCTTTCTCGTGAGCATCTTTCGGCATCGGATATACCAGGTTAGCCGGATCATCCACTACCAGTACACCTTCCTGTTGTTCAAGCAGGGAACGAACCTCTGCAAGATCGAAGTCGTTTTCAAACTCCAGGTTCAATGATTCAGAGTGACCACCCATAACCGGGATACGCACAGTAGTTGCCGTAACACGGATGGACTCATCTCCCATGATCTTCTTGGTTTCGAGGATCATTTTCATTTCTTCCTTGGTATAGCCGTTATCCTGGAAAACATCTATCTGAGGAATAACGTTTAGATCAATAGGGTGTGGATAAGCCATTGGCCCTTCTATTCCTTGTCTCTCGTTCATTAACTGGTCTACAGCTTTCACACCTGTACCGGTTACTGACTGATAGGTCGATACCACGACTCTCTTGATTTTATATTTCTCATGCAGTGGCTTTAATACAACCACCATCTGAATGGTAGAACAATTGGGATTGGCAATGATTTTGTCTTCTGCGGTAAGCACGTTTGCGTTTACCTCGGGAACCACCAGCTTTTTAGTAGGGTCCATGCGCCAGGCCGAAGAATTATCAATAACTACAATGCCTGCTTCTGCGAAACGCGGAGCCTGTTCCTGCGAGGTGCTTCCTCCTGCGGAGAACAGCGCTACATCAGGTTTCATTGCAATTGCTTCATCCACTGTTACCACCTTATACTTCTTACCCTTAAATTCAAGTTCCTTACCAGCACTCTTGGCTGAAGCAACGGGAATTAATTCGGTAACCGGGAAATTGCGCTCTGCTAATACTTTTAACATCACTGATCCGACAAGACCAGTAGCGCCTACAACTGCAACTTTCATCTGTTTTTTGGTATAAATTTTTGTTACATAATTATTACTCCCTCAAATATGAAAAAATGTTTACTGCTTTTCACTTTTTTTTACTGCAATTTTGCTATAGCTCAGCTGAAAGAGGGTTTTAACGACGGGAACGTTACAAGCGCGCCCGCCTGGACGGGCGATCTTACTGGCTTTCAGGTAAACTCATCAGGCAGGCTGCAATCTGTGAAAAGCGATACTGCGGGTAGCAAATATCTGTCGACCGCTGTCTCTCTTCCGGCGGAATGCAGCTGGGAGTTCAGCCTGGAACTCGGCTTTTCTGCCACGTCGTCCAATTTTGTACGTATCTACCTTGTTTCTGATCAGGCGAATCTTCAAAGCCCGCTGAACGGGTATTTTGTGCGGATCGGCGAGAATGGAACGAAAGACTCCTATGAGCTTTACAGACAGTCGGGGAAAACAGCCGAACTAATCATCGAAGGGCTGGCTGGACGAGCTGCAGGCTCGTCTGTTCATACGCGAATCCTGGTGAACCGTAAGGCAGATGGAACCTGGCAGCTGTATAGCAAGAATAGGGCGGAGCTGGCCTTCACGCTGGAGGGAGAAACGAAGGAAGAGGCTACACAGGCTTCCTCTTACTGGTTTGGCTTTCAGTGTGTTTATACGAAGTCGCATGCTGCACAGTTCTATTTTGATGACATTGAGATCGGGGGACTTAAGGATCCGGACCTTGCTCCCGGTCATGGAGCGCCGGCCGACAGTTCCGCCACGCCGGGGAATGACGAAACACCGGCAGCGACAGCGATTGGCAAAGAAGAGATCATCATCAATGAGTTGCTCTTTAACCCTCGCGGGAGTGGCGCCGATTTTGTAGAGATCTACAACCGCTCGCAGAAGATCTTCAATTTGAAAGGTTTGTCGGTAGCCACGATGAAACGGGATTCGCTCTCCTCGCTGAAGCGGATTAGCGGGGTGGATGTCTATCTCTATCCGGAAAGCTATATGGCCCTGAGTACCGACGTGGCCAATATTAAAAGTGAATATGATACACCCGATGAAGATGCGCTCCTGCAGGTGCAGGCCCTACCCGCGTTCAGCAATGACAAGGGCGTCGTAGTTTTGGTGGCAGACAGCACGGTGATCGACCGTTTCGACTATTCAGAATCGATGCATACGCCCCTCATCAAAGAGGCTGACGGGGTATCCCTGGAGCGCTCCAGTTTTGACCGGCCAGCCAACGAACCGGGAAACTTCTGTTCAGCAGCAGGGTCAGCAGGATACGCCACTCCGGGATACCGCAACTCTCAGCTGAGAGAGGCGGTGCCGACGACTGAAGCAATCACCCTTGCATCAAAGACTTTCTCGCCGGACGGTGACGGCTTTGAAGACCAACTGGTCATCCATTATACCAATACAGAACCGGGCATCCTCGCCAACGTCGCAGCATATAACCGCAACGGGACGCTCACCCGGAATATCTGCAGAAACGTTACGCTCGGCACAGCAGGAGAACTGACCTGGGATGGAGCAGATGAGAACGGCCGGAAAGCTCCCGTTGGAGTGTATATCATATTCGTGGAATTGACGGGTCTGAATGGAAAGACCACACGCTACAGGAAAGCTTGCGTTCTGGCTGCGCGTTTTTAATTTTTTAATGGTATATGTCAGGATAATAGCGGCGGAAGTAGAGTCTTTTCTGTCATATTTTGTAAGTTTGGAATTCGTTTTCTGAAAAAGAAAACCTAAAAAACAAGTTAAAATAACTGTACTGATATATGGGAAGAGCATTCGAGTTCCGTAAAGAAAGAAAATTTAAGCGCTGGGCGAAAATGGCCGTTCAGTTTACGCGTCTGGGTAAGGAAATTGTGATGGCTGTAAAGGCGGGTGGACCGCTGATTGAGACAAACTCACGCTTGCGTACAGCTGTGCAGAATGCCAAGGCGGTAAACATGCCGAAGGATCGTATCGAAGCTGCGATCAAAAGAGCTTCGAGCAAGGATGAGAGCAACTATGAAGAGATCGTATATGAAGGATACGCGCCTCATGGGGTAGCCATTCTGGTGGAAACTGCAACCGACAATACCAATCGTACGGTCGCGAATGTGCGTAGCTACTTTAATAAAACCAATGGAACGCTGGGTAAGACAGGGTCCCTGGATTTCATTTTCAACAGGAAGTCAGTGTTCAAATTCGACCCTGCGAACCATGATCTTGAGGAACTTGAATTTGAGTTAATCGATGCGGGGCTTGAGGATCTCTTCGTTGAAGCGGATGAAGAAGGAAACGACGTTGCGGTATTGCATACTCCTTTCGAAGATTTCGGAAAGATGCAGCGTGCACTGGAAGAAAAGGGCATTGAAGTGAAGAGCGCGAAGCTTGAGCGTGTTGCTCTTTCTTTTGCTGAGGTGACGGAAGAACAGGCTGCAGATGTCATGAAACTGATTGACAAACTTGAGGAAGATGATGATGTTCAGGCTGTATACCATAACATGGCCGAATAATTAAGACTATCGAAATGACTTTTGAAGAATTTTTTAATAAAAAGAGGATCAATGTGGAGCTGATGAAAAATGCAGACCCTGCACTGTATTCTGAATTCAAAAGTCATTTCGAGCTCATGGGTGAAAAGAGCTTCGATCATACTAAGAAGTTCTGGTTTAACAAGCTAAGGCATCTGTATCACCTGGCAGAGCCAGTTAAAAAGGCGGTAACACAGGTGGAAACGCAGATTGCTTCGCAAGCGGAACAACTCAGTTCACCCACCATAGAGCAACATGCAGCGGTGGCTCAGCCGGGCATTGAGCAGGCTGCCAAAACGCCTGCTGCTCCTAAACCTGCATTCAGACCACGGAACATTCCTGCTGCTGCTAAACCTGCTAATGAGGAGCAACCGGAAGCTGATGTACCGGCTGAAAAGCCTGCGGTGAGTAAACCTGCCTTCAGACCGCGGAACATTCCTGCTGCTGCTAAACCTGCTAATGAGGAGCAATCGGAAGCTGATGTACCAAGCGAAAAGCCAGCGGTAAGTAAACCTGCCTTCAAGCCACGAAACATAAAACCGGTATCTTCAGAGCCGTCCGATGATGCAAAAACCACAGCCAGCCTTCCCGGTCAGGACCTGCCATCAGGCGCCTCTCAGGGAAACGCTGCTAACACACCTCGTCCCGCTTACAAACCGCGCTTTAATTCGGCAAAGGTAACAGCGAAACCCGAAGACACGGCGAACGTTGAAGTGGCTGCCGAAAGCAAGGAGCCAAAAGTTGAGAGCCCATCCCCTGTATCGGGCGCGAAGGAGAACAGCGACGAGACCCTACCTGCAGAGCAAGCAAAACCGGCTTACAAACCGCGCTTTAATGCGGCAAAGGTAACAGCGAAGTCCGACGATACGACAAAGGACGAAGTGGCTGCTGAAAGCAAGGAGCCAAAAGTTGAGAGCCCCTCCTCTGTATCGGGCGCGAAGGAGAACAGTGACGAGACCCTACCTGCAGAACAAGCAAAACCTGCCTATAAACCGCGTTTCAATGCTAAAAACTTAATTCCTAAAGCTCCGGAAGAAAGCCCTGCGATACCAGCCCAAGAGTCAGCAACAACAGCTGAACCACATATGGATCTCTCTGCCCATACTGAGCCAGGCAGCAGCTTAAACCCGGCAGCACCTGCTGCTGAGAACCCGACGGATCCCGCCAACTCATCTGAAGCAAGTGCCTCACCTGATAATACATCCGAAGAGGAGAGTCCAAAACCTGCATACAAGCCCAGGTTTAATATGAGAAATATCAAACCTAAAGAATAGCCTACTATCTCGTTCATTCTGGCGCCGTAATCCGCTTTTTAGAAAATAACCAAGGTAACAGATCAGGCTCTGCGAACGCAGGGTCCCAGCTGTTATGATTGGCATCGGGATAAAGGCTGAATCTGACATCTGCACCACGCTCTTTTAGTTTTTCAGCTACCCTTTCTGAAAACTCAGGCGACACAATATCATCTTTCCCTCCATGGAATATCCATAGTGGCACGTCTTCATACTTTTTTACATTACGTACATGGTCGCCTCCACAGATAGCAAAGACTCCGGCAAATAGACCCTGCTTCCTGCGAAGCAGTTCGAAAGTTCCCATACCTCCCATCGAGAGTCCTCCTGCATAAACCTGAGTGGAGTCTATAAAGGGCTTCTCCATTATCCGGTCCACCAGTCCCACTAAGAGTCGCATCGCCTTCGTCGGCTTGCCCTTCTTTCGGAACGAGAAGCTACGCTTCCCCGCCGTATCGCTTCTGATCTTGACGTTAGACCAATAGCTATCGGCGGGACATTGAGGAGCTATAACGACACATGGAGACTGCGACTTGATGTTGGGCTTCAGAAAGAGGGTACCTCCATTCTTAAGCTGATCTTCGTTGTTGCTTCCACTCTCCCCTCTGCCATGAAGGAAAAATATGACCGGATACTTCCTTGAACTATCAAAGTTTTCAGGGAAAAGTATCCGGTAAGGCAGGGTGTCACCCTTTGCAATAAAGCTGCTCCGCTCATAACGGCTATAATCCTGAGCCCTGAGCCATAAAGAACTTATGCAAAAGGAAAAGATGATAAGACTCCGTTTCATATACGCTCTTTAAGGTATTTCGACTCAGAATATTTTCTTTTGAGGATACAGGAATACGCTATTGAAGCTTGAAATTAACTTCTTTGGCATCACGACTGTTAGTTCCGATAAACAGCTTGAAGTCGCCCGGTTCGGCAGCGAACTTGAGCTCCGAGTTATAGAACTTCAGCATTTCCTCGTCAATTCGGAAGGACACCTCTCTAGACTCTCCGGGCTTCAAGGATATTTTCTGAAAGCCTTTAAGTTCCTTAACAGGTCGTGTGATACTACCTACCATGTCGCGGATATACAGTTGCACCACTTCCTTACCTTCGCGGGAACCGCTATTGGTAACAGACACGCTGGCCGTAATAGCCTGTCCTGATCTCAGAAGACTATCACTCAGACGAATGTTTCCATAGGAGAACTGGGTATAACTCAGCCCATATCCGAATGGATAAAGAGGATCGTTTGATACATCTAGATAGTTTGAACGGAATTTCTGAAACCATTTACCGTCTTCCAACGGTCTGCCGGTGTTCTTGTGATTGTAGAAAATAGGCACTTGCCCAACGTTTTGTGGAAAAGTCATGGTTAACTTACCTGATGGATTCACATTGCCAAACAACACATCTGCAATTGCATCCCCTGCTTCAGAACCACCGAACCACACATTGAGGATCGCAGGTACTTGCTCAGATTCCCATTTCAGCGCAAGTGGTCTGCCTGTAAACAATACCAGCACAACAGGCTTCCCGGTTTTCAGCAACTCGGCAAGAAGATCTTTCTGAACCTGAGGGATGCCTATGTCTGTTCGACTGGAGCTCTCTCCACTCATTTCAGCCGACTCACCCAGTGCCGCGACTATGACGTCTGATTGTCTCGCAATCTCCAGCGCTTCATTACGGATGACCTCTGCACTGCGACTATCACGCCGCAGACCTTTACCAAACATGGTAGAACGCTCTTCAAGGGCACTATCTTCAGTGAGGTTGGACCCCTTCGCATAAAGAATACGACTTTGTTTACCCACGCTGGCTTTCAACGCACTCAGCACCGATACCGACTTCCCGAAATCAGCCGCTACACTCCAGGTGCCCGTCATGTTTTCCGTAGCATCTGCCAGGGGGCCTACCAGCGCTATAGTACCGCTTTTCTTTAGCGGCAACGTATTCCTGTCGTTTTTCAACAAAACAAAGCTCTGTGCTGCAGTTGAGCGGGCTTCTTTTCTGAACGCTGGAGTGAAGATCTCCCGTTTGGCCCTCTTAGGATCACAGTAGCGGTACGGATCGCTAAACAGGCCCAGTTTATACTTAGCCTCCAGAACACGTCTGCATGCCATATCTATCTCCTGCTGAGTGACCTTCCCCTCATTAAGAGACTGCTTCAGGGTAGTAAGAAAACCCTCGCCTACCATATCCATATCCACCCCCGCTTTCAGGGCCAGGGCAGATACCGTACGCAGATCGCCCAGGCCGTGATCAACCATCTCATTAATCGCCGTATAATCCGTTACCACCATGCCATTAAATCCCCATTGGTTACGCAGAACTTCGGTCATCAGCCATTTATTGGCACTTGCAGGAATGCCATCTACCTCATTGAAAGAAGTCATTACAGTCCCGACGCCAGCCTCAATCGCGGCTTTATAGGGGAGAAAATATTCATTATACATTCTCAGATGACTCATGTCGGTTGTATTATAATCACGCCCCGACTCTGCCGCACCGTACAGAGCGAAATGCTTTACGCAGGCAAGGATGGTGTTATTCCTGGAAAGGTCGTCGCCCTGGTACCCTTTCACCATGGCTCTGGCTATCTCTGCACCGAGGTAAGGATCTTCTCCTGAACCCTCGGATGCACGGCCCCAGCGAGCATCTCTCGAAATATCAACCATTGGAGAAAAGGTCCAGTTGATCCCGTCGGCACTTGCTTCAACAGCGGCAATTCTGGCACTGCGCTCAATGAGTGGCATATCCCAGGTGCATGAAAGCCCCAGAGGAATGGGGAACACGGTTTGGTACCCATGGATCACATCCATCCCAAATATCAGGGGAATCTTCAAGCGGCTTTTTTCCACCGCGATCTTTTGCACATCCCTGATCTTGGCGACGGACTTGATGTTGAACAATCCGCCGACTTTCCCTTCAGCTATTTTACGTGCGATGTCCGAGCTGGATGCCTGACCGGTTGTGATATCACCGGAACTGGGCAGGTTCAGCTGTCCCAACTTCTCCTCAACGGTCATCCGTTGCATCAGGCTGTTAATGAATTGATCCATTTTGCCGTCTCGGTTTGTTTGTGCCATTACGCACGACACGCTAAGTGTTAAGAAAAATAAAAGTGCTTTGTAAATCTTCATAATTAAATGATTAAGCTGTATGACTACTTGACTTTAACAACGGCAGACCGTTTTGATATGCCGTTCTCATTAAACGCTTCAATGCTGAAATAGTAGGCCTGATCAGCACCCAAACTCTTCATATTCAAATAATTCTCACCGTAAACCATCCACGAATTATACAACTTATCGGGGGCTATTCCCCAGAAAACGTTGTACCCCTGTGCATTTGCCTGCTTCCTCCAGCTGAGTATTGCGTCCCGCCGGTCTGCCTGCCGCTTAACGACAAACTCCTTTACTTCCACCGGATTTTTCCCTTGTCCCAGGCCAAAAATACGCAGCCCTGAAATGGCCAGGTTAGGTGTCGGTACGTGAATATTCCTGTAGCGGATATAGCGAACCTTCACCGCTTCGCCGAGCTCAACATAGTCATTAGGCACATCCCTGAAACTGGCCGAGCGGTCAACCAGGGTATTCCAGTTCCGGCGGTCTGTGGAGCCCTCAATCACATAGCGATGGTAGAGCCCCGCTACGCGTCCATAAAGATCCGATTTGAAGTCATGATAGTTGAGCTGCACTGCATGCACTGTGGATGGCTTCTCCAGGTCGATCTCCAGCCATTGGCTGGAATCGTTCTTAGCGGCCACCCAGAAGGTCTTGATA
Source organism: Arcticibacter sp. (assembly GCF_053551015.1). Classification (NCBI taxonomy): domain Bacteria; kingdom Pseudomonadati; phylum Bacteroidota; class Sphingobacteriia; order Sphingobacteriales; family Sphingobacteriaceae; genus Arcticibacter; species Arcticibacter sp. The sequence continues at coordinate 117,547 of NZ_JBMQOB010000023.1, forward strand.
TTTTCGTCAACAACATTCTCTGCCTTGTAACCTGCAAGAGTGGAAGAAGCGCGGATTGGCTTGTCGAGCGACAGCAGCATCCAGCCCCTGAACGCCCCTTTTTTACCGGCAACTGATGGGGCGTAATGCGGATAATCCCCGAAACTGGTATTCGAATACATCAGTCCGTCTTTGTCAAAAAATGCCGGGAACATGCAGAGCCGCCTCTCCCAGTTCACGTTGACTGAAAGTGCCATAGAAGCGAAGTGCCAATAGGTGTTATCGGGGCCGAATACTGTGCTTCCATGACCTGCCCCATTGGCAAAGCCTCCTGGTTTGTAGAACACCGGGTTATTGGGTGCGTACTTATAGGGACCGAGAGGAGAATCGCTCATATATACCCCATCGCCGTAAACGTTGAACTCGGTGCCGGGAGCAGCATATTGCATGTAATATTTATTCTTGTACTTCGTCAGCCAGGCCCCCTCCATATATCCCTTCAGAACCGTATCAGAGTGATTCTCTCCAAAGCGCTCCCAGCCATGTTTTTCACCGTCAAGTTTAAAAAGCTCCACGATCTTTTCATCAGCAACGAAACGGTTATTCCGGTCCAGCTTTCTCCCTCTCAAGGGGTAGGTATTTGACGAACCCCAGAACATATAGGCCTGCCCGTCATCATCAATGAACAGATCCGGATCCTGTAAGTCGTTCAGGATGTTCGGCACCGCTTTCCAGTCTCCTTTCTTCGGATTATCTGTATACAGGATGCTCATGGATCCTGATGGATCACCAGCAACATACAGAACCGAATCTTTATAGTTGTGAGCAGCAGGAGCATTTGAACCCTGAAAGTACCATTTTTCAGGGGTGATGAATGTCCAGTTCGTTAGATCTACGGAGTGCCAGTACCCCATCGAGCGGGTCACAAACATATAATACTCTCCCCTGAACTTCACTACCGCCGGATCAGCTCCTGAACGATAGGAGATATTCCTGCTGGCATCATAAACCATATAGGTGTAATCAATATTCAAGGGATTGCAATATGTGCTCTGCATCTGCTGTCCATAAAGCTTCCCCGCAGATCCCGCCGTGAGAAAACAAACAAGACAAGTGCAGACCTTTAATACTGTCATTAAATCTTTTATCATACTACTGCTTTAAATGCGGACTTGAGAAGCCCAGTTTCTTCAAACCACGCTGAACATCATCATTCTTCATGAATAATTTCCAGAGCAAGCCTGACCGCCCGTTTTCAATCATCACCACTTCGGGACCCTGGTCGATCGCCAGATAACGCTGCGGATACCAATGATCCGTTTCACTATATGCATCATAAAAGCCATATTTCCCCCAAAGCTTGTTGCCGAGATCGTCATACAAATGGCGGATCACCATCATCGAATATTCAGGGGTATAGGGATAAGACGAAATAGCAGCAGTCGGCGATATGACACCAAGATCCTCCCCAGGCCTATGTCCCGCATAACCATCAACCGAGTAACTGGCCGTTAAGCCCCAGGCTTTTTCACCGTAACCTTTATATCCTTTGGGATTCGCTATTGCATAAGCCCGGTTGATCAGAGTATGATTCTGATTTAAAAGCCAGTAGTCGGCATACTGGTCCTTAAGCCCTTTTGGATCAAGCCCCAGGTACGAATAATGAGCCCAGAACAGGGGCCCAACACTTCCCGGTGATCCATTGTGCCCTAGTATAACCTTATACCCATATTGTTCAGCATCAGACCGGATAGCACCATTTTTTGCCCATCCTTGATGATATACTTCAGCAGGAACGCCATGGGTAGGCGAGGCTGCTGCCAACACATACATCACGAGGCATTCGTTATATCCGGATACCGGAAAATTCATCTCCCAACCATATTGCGGACTCCAGTGCCAGTATAGCACATTCTGACCTCCACGCCTGTACCAGCTCCAGTCGACAGCTTTCCATAAACTATCCGCCTGATCAGCTACTTTCTTTTCATCATCACTCCCATTCCTGAAGTACTCACTCACACAGATCAGCCCCTGAGCCATGAAAGCCGTTTCAACGAGATCACCCCCGTCATCCTTCTTACTGAAGGCTTTCACTTTTCCTGTTTTGCCATAAAGCCAGTGCGGCCAGGCACCGTGAAAACGATCAGCCTGATCAAGGAAATTCATGATCTTCGAGAGGCGCTCCACACCCTCCTTTCTCGTGATAAACTTCCGTTCTATACCAACCAGAATTGCCATAATACCGAAGCCGCCACCACCTACAGTGACTACATCCTGATCATTCTGCGGATAATCGCCATCGATGTGGATCCGCTCTCTTGCCATTCCCGAATGAGGCTCAGCACCTTCCCAGAAATAGTCGAAGGTCCTTCTCTGAACGAGGGTTAACAAGGAGTCATCGCTGACCGAATCCTTTGTTGATACTGCAGACTCCGCTTTTTTATTCCTTCCACAGGAACTGGCGCTTAGTATAAGCAGAATAACGCAAATGGTATATAAGTTCTTCATGTTATCCATTGGTTAGATATGCGGACTGGTAAATCCTAAAGACCGGAGACCAGTCTTTACCTCAGGGCAGCTCATAAACAGATCCCATAACAATCCACTTCGGTGGTTTTCAATCATAATAATTATCGGTCCCTGATCTATCGCCAGAAACGAGTTGGCGAACCAGGGTTCGTATAAGGAGAACGCATCTATGAAGCCGTATTCCTTCCAGAGCCTGTCGCCAAGCTTATAGTAAAAGAACTTCAATGCGTTCATCGACTGTTCAGGGGTATAGGGGAATGATGACAAGGCCGCGGTAGGCGAGATCACTCCATTATCGTTATTGGGTTCGTGAGCCAGATAGCCGTTGATATCATCACTGGCCGTCAATCCCCAGCAATCCAGGCTATACCCAAAGAAGCCTTTCGGGTTTGCCACACAATAGCGATAATTGATCATAGCATGCGCCCTGTTCTGCACACCGTAATCTGCATAGGCATCTTTCAGGCCCTTGGGATTAAGCCCAAGAAAGGAATAATGGGAAAAGAACAAAGGCCCTCCATTGGGCTGACCGAGCGGGAGCACAATATCCTGATACTTGTTCCCATTGACCATCTTTCCACTGCCTGCCCATCCCTTATCATATACCGACTTTGGAATAGCGTGGGAAGGTGATGATGCAGCAAGAACATAGGTAATCAGTGCTTCGTTCCAACCTTGAACAGGCAGGTTCATATCCCATTTATAATCGGGGCTCCAGTGCCAGTATAAAACATCCTCCTTATCCTTCCTGAACCAGTCCCACTCCACCTCTTTCCACAAGGTATTGATATCATTCCGGAGTGCCGCTTCTGCGGCATCACTGCCGTCGAAATACTGACGGGCAGTAAGCAGTCCCTGAAAGAGCAACGATGTCTCCACCAGATCAGCTCCGTTATCCTTACTGCTGAACGGCTGCACCACTCCGGTACTGCCATTCATCCAGTGTGGAAATGCTCCATGGAAACGCTGTGCTTTGTTCTTCAGAAAACCTACTATGCGCTGCATCCTGGCAAGACCTTCCTGACGGGTGATAAAGTTCCTGTGGATGCCCACTACGATAGTCATGATACCGAACCCTGATCCGCCTGAAGTCACCGTCTCTCCCGATGTGTTCCGTTCCCTCGCAAGACCACTCACAGGGTGTGCAAAATCCCAGAAGTACTTAAAGGTCTGCCGTTGAACCAGGCTTAGCAGTTCATCATCCGATATCCTCGGGAATTTATCAGTCGAGTCCAAACGTGTTTTCAGGCTCAAGGTGATGCGCTCATCCAGGGTCTGTCCGGAGGCTCCCTGAAGTCCCTCGCCAACGATCAACTTGTAGCCTTCCAGTGAAGGGAGGGCGGAAGCAGGTCTGATCACCATGGAACGATTCTCATCCTCAAACGTGAGCGTAAACGGCACGCCCTTTCCCGACTCTTCATTAAAAAGAACCTCCCTCTGTGCAGACAAAGTCTCAATCGGGGAGGAAAAAACAAGCTTCATGGACGGCCGGGAGCTCACCTCCGTATAGCTTAGGGTGCTATCCTTTACGCTGTCCACCTGAGCGGATACAAGTGCAAAACGCTCAGAAGCTGGAACAGACTCTTCCCGTTTATCTTTTTTGCACGAAAAAAGAATAAAGGGGATAAGCAAAAACACCAGCTTTATTGACCTCATCTCTCTCTCTGATTATCTTCCCTGTCTTTCTAACTGATATAATGCGGATACTTCCTGGCTGTTGAGAGCCCTTTTATAGATGCGCATCTCATCCAACATGCCGGTATAATTCAGCATCCAGGGCTCCAAACCACCGTAAGGAGCACCCAGGTGGTTCTGAAAACCGCCGATGATGAACTTAGCGGCATTTTTAAAAGCCAGAGGCCCCAGAGGTGCATCTCCTACACCACTTTTACGATCTGCAGCACTTCCGATATCTACTGCCTGACCGTTCGCATACATGGCTGCTTTCGACGTCTGCTCATCATAGGTATAGGTCACATGCCTCCAGGCACCATACATATTATCAGGTCTGCTTGCATCAGGTGGGTCTACCCAGTTCTCTGCATTCGGAATCGCAGGGTTTACACTCTTTTGGAAATGCAGCTTCAGTTGCATCCGGTTATTCGAAGAAGTATTACCTTCCACGATCACAAAGAAGTTGCTCCAAAACGCTCCATCAGCTCTGCTGAGTGCGTATATACCCTGGGCTCCACCACTATGTTTAGCTGTATTGATCCAGAACGATACCGTAAAGCTGGTCAGGCCTGCTAGTGTTCCCGGGTTATCATAAGAGATGAAAGCATTCGCCGAGCCTTTGTAAGCCTTGCCTTTTCTTCCATCCACAAAGGTGGCATCCCCGTTAATACGTTCTCCCGTGACGTTCCCCTTCTGATCTTTGGCATCGCCGTCAAAGCTCCAGTAGGAGACCAGGTCAGATGGAGCAATCTCTTCAGATCCCTTCCACTCCCCGATGGAAGGAGCCTCTCCTGTCACGAAATCATCATCCATATCTGGCTCTGTACAGGAGGTAAAACAGGTTACTAACACAGTTATCAACATAACCGGCGCTAGTGATTGATATCTAAGTTTCATATTGAAATTCAATTAGTATACATTAATATCCAGGGTTCTGAGTCAGCCTTCCGCCACTTAGATCTCGCTGAGCCTGTGGTATAGGGAACAGCTCATGTTTACCGTCAACGAAAGGCTTGCCTTTTGACCGCAATACGGTACCCGCCCTGCCTTGTCTCACCAGGTCAAAGAAACGATCCTGTTCCATTGCCAGCTCCACCCTGCGTTCTTTCCAGATGTTTTCAATTGTGCCCGGCACCGCTGCCAATCCTGCACGGTTACGCACCAGTGTCAGCTTCGCTTGAGCCTCTCCCCCATTCCCCAGGTTTGCCTGCGCCTCCGCATACATCAGCAGCACATCTGCATAGCGCATCAAACGAATGTTCTTGGGCTTGTTGTCCTTGTTATTGCTGACCTGAGGAGACTCAAGAAGTGGACTATGATAAGCCTTGTAGTTGTAGCGTTCATTTTCTACAGAGTCCTGAGTAGGTATCCGGAAGCCGTCCCACAATACTGTTCCTCTGTTTGCCGGATCTCCGCCAGCGCGGGGAACCACCGTAGGATTAATAAAAATGATAGTGGCTGCTCTCCGCTCATCATCAGGTTCGTATGCATTTGCCAGATCTGCACTCGGCGTGTTGATACCAAATCCGAGGTCATTCCATCCCCCTCTTGAACGGGGGCCCTGACCATTGCTATAAAGCGGACTCACTGCATTCTCTCCAAGGTTAATACCTGTTTGCACTTCAAAGATGGATTCAATATTATTGTTGCCACCCTCGTTATTAGCAGGCTTCTCTCTAAAGATCAAAGCATAATCCTGTACCAGCCCATATTGACCGGAGTTAATCACGGCTGTGGTGTTTTCAAGAACCTTCGGCCAGTCTTTGCGATACATATAGACCTTCGCCAGGTAGCTTTGAGCAGCTCCCTTAGAGGCACGACCCACTACGGTATTGCCCTTCAAAGGAAGATTGTCTGCAGCAAACTGAAGATCTTCCAGAATCACCTGATAAACTTGATCCGCGGAAGCACGGGTCTGAAACTCGTCGTTGTTTCCTTCTGATGGATCAGGCACACGGGTCAACAGCGGTACGCCGCCAAAGGTCCTCACCAGATTGAAATAGTACAAGCCCCGGAGAAAACGCACCTCGCCAAGTAAACGGTTCTTTACGCTCTCATCAAAGGTGCTTTGATTCAAAATGTCGATGGCTCTGTTTACGCGCGCAATGGCAGTATAATGCCCTGTCCAGATATTATTCAGGATGGAGTTATTGGGAGTGACAGAGAAATTATCGAGCTCCCCACCTTCAGCAAAATCGGAGGGCGAACTTCCCTTGTCGGAATCATCCGAGGCGATATCATTTAAGCATTCAAATAAGAAGCCTACGGTAGTCCTCCCGAAACCGCCAAAGTAGAGGGTATTGTAAACACCTCCCACCAGCTGTTCAGCGGCGTTAGGGTCACGTAAGGCCTGCTCTTCGACCAGCTGCCCCTGGGGGTTTACATCCAAAAAGTCCTTGCTGCATCCAGACAGTACCAGCAGCGCTGCCGTGATGAGTACAATGTATTTATGCGTTGTCATGATGTTCTGTTTAAGATTACAAGCCTATATTCACCCCGAATGTAAATGTCCGGGTGGTTGGATAGATATTTGACTCTATACCTGCGTTGAGCGGACTTCCGCTCACGATCTCCGGGGTAAAGCCGCTATACCCGGTGATGGTAGCCAGGTTCTGCACCGCAACGAATACACGAAGACGGTCTACATAGAACCTCGAAAGCTTTTCTTTAGGGATGGCATATCCGAGTGTCAGATTATTGATTCGGAAGAAATCACCTTTCTCAATGAAATACGTCGAGGCAGGAAGCTGACCCAGCGTAGCTCTCGGAACACTGTTGCTCGGGCGGTCGGGCGTCCAGCGGTTTTTCACAACATCTGCTTCCAGGTTATCCCGCTGATCTGACCGCGCAGCCTTCTTTCCGTTGTAGATCTTTCCACCGGCTGTACCATAGGTATTCAGACTCAGATCAAAGCCCTTATAGGTTACGTTTCCGTTGATACCAAACGTGTACTTCGGCTGATAAGAGCCTACAAAAGTCCTGTCGAATTCGTTGATCACACCATCCGGAGTACCGTTAGGCCCGCTAAGATCCTTATATCTCAGATCACCAGGACGTGCATCCTTCTGAGCAGAGGCGGCAATTTCTGCTGCGTTCTGAAAAATACCGTCTGCCTCGTACACGTAGAAGCTTCCTATCGGCTGACCATTATCAGAGCGGGTCACATTCCCCTGATTCCCGCCAACATTTCCTTCTACAAGAGCCTGGCCACCATTAAGTCCGGTGATTTCGTTTTTATTGTAAGCCACGTTTCCACCGATATTATAGCTCCAGTCCTTTGCGATCTTGCCGGTCCAGTTGATGCCAAACTCAACACCCTGATTGGTAAAAGTAGCGGCATTAGTCGTGTACAGCGAATTTGCATCCCCCAGAATGGCCGGTATCCTGATGTCAATCAATGCATCACTGGTCTTTTTATGGTAATAGTCAATCTCCCCAGTTAAGCGGTTATCGATGAACCCATAGTCCAGGCCCAGATCGAATTCCTCGGTGGTTTCCCACTTCACGTTCTTATCAGGCAACTGATCGAAGGCGATGCCGGAATATTCCACCCCATTATAGAAGTACGGGATATTAATAGCCGCAATCGGGAAATACACGTCGGTCGCTATCTGGTCATTACCGACCTTACCCCAGCTTCCCCTGATCTTGAAAGTAGTAAGTGTCTTTTGTCCCTTCATAAAATCCTCTTCCGCAATGTTCCAACCCAAACCTACAGAAGGGAAATACCCCCAACGGTTGTTAGAAGGGAAGCGTGATGTACCGTCAGCCCTGAATGTAGCAGTCAGCAAATACCGGTTATCATATGCGTAGTTCAGCCTGCTTATATAAGAGTTTCGTGTCCACTTATCACCCGTGTTGTTGTTCGTTGAACCAGCAGTGGTACCGGCGCCCAGATACCATTGATCCCTGTCGGCCGGAACATCAAAGCGTTTACCTTCAAGACTGTTGAAATGATAATATTCGGAAGTGACACCAACCAGCACGTTCAGACTATGCTTATCAAATATCTTGTTAAAAGTTGCCGTATTATCCCATACCCACTTCGTTGCGTTGTTATTGATCACCGTCAGATCGCTCCTGTTACGGAGCTGATTTCCTCCCTGTGTAATAAAGACACTATTCTCGCCCACATTGTCGAATTGGTAGCCGTAGTTCGTACTCCTGTTAAAATCCAGATCGACACCAAAGCTGGAACGAAGGCTCAACCAGGATACCGGCTTCACATCCAGACCGAATGATCCTTGTACCCGGTTACCAAGTGTGCGGTTATCTACCTTCTCCAGGCTCAGCAGGGGATTACCCACGTTATTAGAAATAGAGGTGTTTCCATATCTTCCATCCTGCTTAGCCACCACATAAGGCGCAGCGCGGTAGGCCACATTGAAGGCCGATAAGTCTACCCCTCTGTTATTAGATCTGCTAAACGAGATCAGGGAAGAGAGTTTCAACCATTTCGCTGCATTGTATTCATTGTTGGAGCGAAGGGTGAAACGGTTAAAATTATTGGTTTCAATAATACCTGCATCTGAAAGATAGCCTGCACTGACAAAATACGTCAGGTCTTCTGAGCCTCCGGAAAGTGAGATGTTATGATTCTGCTGGAAGCCTTTCTTCAGTATGGCATCATACCAGTCTGTATTGCCTCCTGCTGCCAGCTGATCTGCCGTGATGAGCTCATCTCCACTGCCATAATAGATATTGGCTTCGTTCAGATACCCTGCATATTGAGCAGGCCCGGCCATATCAACCAGATTGGCAGCTTCCTTTACTCCCGTATGCCCATCATAGGTGATCGACATCTTTCCACTTTTCCCCTTCTTGGTCGTAATCAGTAAAACGCCGTTCGCAGCGCGCATACCATAAATGGCAGTGGCCGAAGCATCTTTCAGGATATCCATCGAAACGATATCTGCATTGTTGATATTCCGGATGTCTTCGGTTATAATTCCATCTACAACGTACAGCGGATTTACTCCCCCCTTCATGGTTCCCGTACCGCGTATGCGGACGGTAGGTAATGCATTCGGATCTCCTGAACTGGAAATCTGAACCCCTGCCACGCGACCTTGTATGGCCTGCGTAGCCGCAAGGACAGGCTGACTGGCTATGTCAGCGCCCTTGATCTTCGCTACCGATCCGGTAACGTCGCTCTTTCGCTGCGTACCGTAACCAACCACGACCACTTCCTCTAGTGCAGAGGCAGATGTCTTCATCTTAACGTTCAGCGTTGTTTGATTGTTAACAGGCACTTCTATTGGCTCAAAGCCAATGTAGGTGAACACCAGGGTGGCTGTCGGCGCCACATTGATTGAAAATGCCCCCGTCGCATCAGTGGATGTACCCTGGGTACCACCCTTCACCTTGATACTGACGCCAATTAGAGTTTCGCCATTAGCAGCATCTGTAACCCGACCTCTCACAGCAATGTTCTGTGCAAAGGCTTGTCCGCAAAATAAAAGGATTATCAGAAAACAACCTGCCAGGCTTTTGGTAAAATTCCTCATAGGACTTGTTGTTTAGTTTATTCAGTTAGTATTACACAATAACACAAAACATCTCATTTTGTGACGCTTGCAGAACAGAAATCAAACAAAAAATCACCTTAAATCGCAGGTTACCAAGCGGATAGAATTTTTTCTTGATCTAAAGAGAGAAAAAGCCTTCGTACACCAAAAATGAGGTACAAACATTTGTTCAACATGTTTACACCAATGGATGTCCGAGGTGGATAAACATCGAACGGTTTACAAGGTCGAATTCTGAAAATACAGAGCGAGTGTCTATGCCAAAGATGAGCTTTGGACAAGGAAATGATATGTACGTAAAGGCGCGACTGCTCCAATACAAGAAACGGTTGCAGGAGTAAATATCACCTCTTATAAAAAAGTCCGGATCTCGTAAAAGGCCGGACTTTCTATCAAAATCTATTGGAGCTGAAGTGCAGAAACAGGTCCGCTCTTCTTCTTATTCAGGTTAACCTGCATCGGGACTTTCACGTAGTAGCCCGTGCCGTCATACATCCGCTTGCGGGGATGCTCCTGGCATGCTTCAGAACAGCAGCCATCTAATTTCCAACCGCAGTCATCGCATTGAGTAAAATGCTCATTACACTCCGGATTCGCACAGTTGATCATCTTCGCAGTCGTCTTTCCGCAATTGTAACACTTAGATATGACAACAGGGTTTATTTGGTTCACATCTACAGCCACGCGGTTGTCGAATACGTAACACTTTCCCTCAAAATCTTTACCACCTGCTTCCTTACCATACTTGATGATACCGCCATGCAGCTGATACACCTCTGGAAAACCTTCGTGCAATAACAATGCAGAGGCTTTTTCACACTTGATCCCTCCTGTACAGTAAGTCAGGATCTTCTTGTCCTTATACTTAGCCAGCTCATTGATCATTGCCGGAAAGTCCCGGAAATTATCAATATCCAGCGTTACTGCGTTTTTAAACTTTCCAAGAGAATGCTCATAGTTGGAGCGAACATCAAGAACCACCACATCATCCCTGTCCTTCATTTCCATGAATTCCTGAGGCTCCAGGTGGATACCTGTCTTTTGCTGAGGATTAATCACATGAGGATCACGAAGCCCTGAATGAACGATTTCTGACTTATAACGACAGTGCATTTTGATGAACGAAGGTTCTTCTACATTGTCTATCTTAAATTCAATGCCCGCAAAGATCGGGTTGGAGTCAATGTGACGCATATAGGTTTCACAGGATTCCCGGGTACCTGATACGGTACCATTCAATCCCTCATCAGCGACGATGATTCGCCCAACGAGTTGAAGTGACTTACAGAACTGAAGATGATCTTCAGCAAACTGCTCCGCGTTCGCTATAGTCGTATAGCAATAATAAAGTAATGTCTGATATTGTGTCATAGATTCACCGATACTGCTGCAAACAGCGTTAAATGCGGTGCAAAGTTAACAAATTTCCCGAATTTATTTACGTTGTAGCTTCTCTGCCAGTTGAATGGCGTTGTAAGCATTCACCACCCCACCCGACACGCAGAGCTCTGACAAAGGAACACGCTTGCTGCCTTCCACATCTACTACCTTTATCTTTTGCTCTACCTTCACTACTGACTTCATGATGATATCCTTTACTTCCATAGCGGTAAGCGAGGGATAGTACGACCTGATCAACGCAGCGACACCGGCAACTACCGGAGATGCCATACTCGTTCCATCATTCTCCTTATACTTAGAACCCGGCATAGTTGAATTGATCTTTACTCCAGGAGCGAAAACATCAACGGTACGCTTGCCATAGTTCGAGAATTCTGCCACCAGACTTCCATCATTCTTCCAGCCGGATGCTCCCACTTCAATCCAGTTTGCTGCTTTTGGAAGGCCCAGCTTCGTTGTATCTCGCGCTAAACGGATTGGCGTTCTGGATCTCATACCGCCCGACATTGGACCAGCCCCAGCGCCCGCTTGCTCCAAAGCTGCGAAAATAGGCCTTGGCGCATGCCACATGTTCGGATCACGTTCATCAGAAAATATCGCAGTAGGGAAGTTATTACTATAATCTGTATTCTTTCCGTCGTTACCTGCCGCATGTACCAGCAGCACGTCTTTAGACGCTGCATAGCGCACTGCACTATCCACTAACTTCTTGTCCCACGAAAAAGATTTACCAAAGCTCATATTGATCACCTTCGCACCGTTGTCGACAGCGTAAAAAATGGCATTTGCGACATCCTTGTCCCTTTCGTCGCCATCGGGCACAGCCCTTACACCTAGAATCCGGACATTGTCCGCCACTCCCTTGATACCTATATCGTTTTTACGATTTGCCCCGATAATACCCGCAACGTGGGTTCCATGATCTGCATCTGGACCCTGAATGTCGCTATTCCCGTAACGACGCTGCCATCCGTTGGCATAGTCATCCTTCACCGAATCCCGTGGATCATAATCAATATTCAAATGATAGTTTACCTGACTATAATAGTAGTGCAGGGTCTCGTCCAGTTCCTCTTTGAATTTTACGTAATCCGGATCCTTCTTCAGGGATGAGCGGATCGCACGCAGTGCTTTTGACTCCAGCTCATTCGCAGCTTTATAGCTATCGAAGTCCTTCAAGCTAGGTTTAGCCTTTCCGATCTTACCGACAATCGCGTTTACCTGCTTAGACAAGGTCGACAACTGCTCATAGCCGTAGCGCGCGTTCTCCATCTTACCCATATACTCCGTCACCAGCCGCTTGTAGAGATTAAACTCCGCCCTTTCCTCTTTATCAAGAGGGGTGGAGTTCACCACAGACGCATAGCGGTCCTGATACTTACGCACCATCCTTACCACCTCCAGGTTATCGTAGCGCACAGTTCCCACTGGAGAACCCAGGAAGTTCCATCCATATATATCATCGGCGTAGCCGTTATTGTCATCGTCTTTTTTGTTCCCTGCGACTTCCTTCGGATTAACATACATCACATCCTTGAGGTCTTCATGATCCTGCTGGATACCACCGTCAATCACGGCCACCACAACGGGAACACTTTTCTTGTTCTTCAAGAGTTCGTAAGCTCTTTCTGTGCTGACGCCAAAGACGCCATCCTGAACGAGGTCAAGGTTAAACCAATTGGGTTTAGGACTATCTGATTTTTGAGCAATAGAAGCTAAAGGCAAGAAAGCCGACAACAAGAGCACTTTACTAAATATATTCATTTGAGAATGGTTCCTTTCTGACTGTATACGCAATTATATGTCGCGATTTGTATATGTGTGTGTGATTTCCGCA